>NZ_JBEXLC010000018.1:0-81235 GCF_040609795.1 Nocardia sp. NPDC004604 | reverse complement strand
GTTCTGGGGGGCTGCCCCTACCGGCAAGTCCTTCCGGACGATGGCCATCGACGTGTTCACCGTCCGCGACGGAAAGCTCGCCACGGGCTACCACATCGAGAATTGGGCCACGGCGCTCGAGCAGTTGCGCGCCTCGTAGGCGGCTTTTCGGCCGCCAGGACGATGAGCTCGGTGACGGCGGCCGCGGCGGCCGACTCGATGCTCCCAGGTATGCGGCTACAGTCCTGCGAGGCCGATGAACTCGTGCACCGACCGTATGCAAGCGGAGCCGTCGCCGACGGCCGCGGCG
Organism: Nocardia sp. NPDC004604; assembly: GCF_040609795.1. Lineage (NCBI taxonomy): Bacteria > Bacillati > Actinomycetota > Actinomycetes > Mycobacteriales > Nocardiaceae > Nocardia > Nocardia sp. NPDC004604. Next base: position 80,946 of record NZ_JBEXLC010000018.1, on the reverse strand, counting down.
ATGCGCTTCATCGATCCGGCGCGCACGTCGCCGACCGCGAAGATCCCCGGCACGCTCGTCTCGAACGGCAACGGACCACGACCGAGCTTGTCCCACATATCGTCTGCGGTGTCGGGGCCCAGTGCGACATCCGTGAGCACGAATCTGTGCGAGTCGAGGCGGATATCCGACAGCCAGGAGGTTTCCGGGTCGGCTCCGATGAAGCAGAACAGACCGGCACACGGGAGCCGGTGCTGTTCCGGCGAATCCTCGCCGGACACGGCGATCGCTTCCAATCGTGCTCGAACCCGAGATAGTTCTCGATGCGGGAGCTGGCACTGGCCTGACCACCGACTCCGACCGCATCGAACACTACCGTCCGCAACCCTTCGGAGGCGCCATAGACCGCCGCGGCCAGACCTGCGGGGCCGGCGCCCACGATGATCAGATCCGTTGCGGCCGAGTCCGATTCGGATTCGGCCGAATACGCGAGGCCGAGGGCTTCGGAGACCAGTGCCGGGTTCGCGTCGGTAATGACCCCGGATGGCGTCAGCGCCGCAGGTAGCCGCTCCACGGCGATGCCGGCCGCCCGCGCGAGCGCCGCGCCGGCGGCACTATCGATATCGAACCAGGTGTAGGCGATGCGTGCGTGCGCCGCCCAGGAGCGCAGCGCCAGGGACTCACGTGACAGCGCGCTGCCGAGCATGCGCACGCTGAGCGCACCGGCGCCGGACTGGAGCTCGCTGCGGCGGGCGAGGAAGGCCGTGAGGATGAGGTCGGATAGCTCGGTGTCCTTGTCCATCAGGCGACGGAACGCGGCCGGGTTGATCCGGATGATCGAGCCCGTCTCGGTGGCGCGTGCGGTCAGATACACCGACTGCCCGGTGAGCAGGTTCAGCTCGCCCAGGAACTGACCTGGTGTGCACGAGACCACCACCGCTTCGGGAAGATCCGCGGTCGCCTCCCTGACGATCTGCACCGATGCGGTGGTGAGCACGATGAAGTCGTAGGCCACCTGACCGGTCCCGTACAGCACGTCGCCCCGGTGCACGACCCCTGCTTCCCCGTATCCCCGCAACCGCTCGAGCTGGTCGCCGGACAGCACGGGGAAGCCCTCCCCTTCGGGGTCACGCGCAGGCTCGGCCGGGTTCACGAGGCGGACCGCTCGTTGTCGCCGAGGAATCCGCTGATATCGGCGGCGAATTCGCGGGCATGCTGGAACAGGAATCCGTGCGCGGCGTCCGGGTAGATCTTGGGGGCGTGCAGCACACTGCTGGGGGCGGTCCGGTAGCCGAGCTCGGACGAGGTCATATTGCTTCCCTTCGTGGGACTCCCGGTCAGCGGGGTCATCGCCGACCGGCCCGACCAGGCTGTCATTCTCCGGCGCGGAGATCTCTCACCTATTCGCATGACGGAAAGGTGTGGCGGTATTCGCGAGCTGGACCCGGGATCGGATGCCGACAGGCTGAGCCAACGGACACCGCCCTTTCGCCGAGGCCACCGCCAGACATCCATCCTGCTCCGCTCATCGCGGCCGCACATCACAAATTCGTGCGATCCGGCCGAGTTCCTCACCTGTTTGAGGTAGGGACGCTCCCGGTCGCCCCACTGGATCATGGAATCGACGATCCGCGGTCCAGTACATGGGTCGTCGGACGGCCCCACGCGCGGCTGGACCGAGGAGGACTGCATGCACGACGCATACGCCAGGGATGCCCCCGCGAGGTCGGCTGATGGCGCGTCGCAGCCCGCCGAGCCCGGGCCGCGGCTGGGTTGGCAGCGCAGTGGCCACGGAGCGCATTCGACTGTGTTCCTGCACGGTTGGCCGCAAACGTCCTATGCGTGGCGTCGAGTGCTTCCGCTCCTCGACGAGGTCTGTTCCGCGGTCGCGCTGGATCTGCCGGGAGTGGGCCGGTCCGCACCCCAGCCACACGCGTTCGACAAGGTGACGATGGCGGCGAATGTACATGCCGCACTGGATGATCTGGGACTGGGACAGGTCTTCCTGGTGGGCCACGACATGGGTGCGCTGGTCGGTTATGCCTATGTGCGACGGTATCCCGCCGCCGTCCGGGGATTCGTCAGCGTCGACACGGCACTGCCCGGTATCGCCGGCTGGGAGGACGTCACACGCTCGCCGGCCTACTGGCATCTCGGATTCCACAGTGACAGCGCCCGCGGCCGCTTCACTGCCGAGAAACTGATCCAGGGCAATCAGCGCGAATACTTCCGCCGATTCATCGACCGCTTCGCCGCGCACCCGAACGCTGTCGACGACACCGATATCGCCATCTACGTATCGGGCTATCGGGACACGAACCGACTTACCGCTGGGTTCAAGATGTTTCGCGCGCTGCCGCTCGACATCGCGGACAACGAGCGCGCCACCGAGACGCTCGACGTGCCGATCCTGCTCGCGTTCAGCGAGTTCTCGCACGCCACTCTCGCGGACACCGTCGCGCAGGGCCTGCGCGACGTTGGAGTCGCCGACGTGCGCACTACCGAGATCCCCGATGCCGGGCATTGGCCGGCCGAGGAACAACCGGCGGCACTGGCCCGCGCCATCGTCGAATTCGTCGAATCGATCCACCCCCATCGATGAAAGGATGCCGATCTGGTCTTCGAACAGCTGGTGTGCCATTGGTACGGCCCAGCAGTGCTGTGTCCCGAGTAGACCTGACCTCGGCGTTCGCGGAGACGGCGGTCACTGTGCGGAAGACGATCACGATGCCGTTCTTCATCCGCTCGAGACAAGAGCGCGCGTTCGCCACCGGCCTACCTTTTAGCCATGAAAGATGGCGAAACACGACGCGAGATCGCCACGACGGTGCGGGCACTGGCGCAACGCGCCGATGAGCTGGCGGTGAAGTTGGGACGGGCAATCGCCAAGTAAGTCACGCTCTACGGTTCCTCGGTCGCGGTGCCGCTCCAGGTGGTCGTCGGCGCGGTGGCGGACCATCTGCATGCCGTGCTCGACGGCTTGGCCACGGGCGAGGATTTCGATACCACCCCGGCGACCGTTGTGGGTGTCGAACGAGCCGGTGAAGGCGTTATACACCGTCGCGGCGGCGAGATTGTTCGCCACCACATCGACTCCGATCTTGCCAGGACAAACCGTGGAGAGATCGAGGAGCCCAATCGAAGTACGGAGCTTCCGAATCGCAGGAGAATGAGCACATGGTGACCTATTCCGAACACGCCGAGGAATTGACAGCGGCCGACGAGATGGCCGCCCCGCTCGATTTGCTGCTGACCAGTTCGGCCATCGGCATCGGCCGCCGCCTGCTGCCGAACAACTCCTGGAGCCGGCTTGCGGTGCACCTGGCCCGCCATCCACGCTCGGTCGGGAAACGGGTCTCGGCGTTGGGCCTGGAATTGGTGGACATCGCAAGTGGACGCTCGCAGGTCGCCCCGGCCAAGCCGGATAAGCGGTTCGCCGATCCCGCCTGGCAGAGCAATCCACTGCTGAAGCGCGCCATGCAGGTGTATCTGGCCGCGGGCGAGACCGCAGAGACCATGCTGACCGATGCTCACTTGGACTGGCGCGACGACCAGTGGATGCGTTTCGTGGTCGACAACGCGGTCGATGCACTGGCTCCGAGTAACAATCCGCTGCTCAACCCGCTGGGCTGGAAGGCGTTCATCGATACCGGCGGGCTCAGCGCCCTACGCGGGCTGCAGCATTTCGTCACCGATATGGCCGGCGCGCCACGAATTCCGGCGATGGTGGAGCCGGACGCGTTCGCCGTCGGCGAGAACCTCGCCGTCACCCCGGGATCGGTCGTGCTGCGCACCGATGTGTTCGAACTCATCCAGTACGCCCCGCGCACCGAAAAGGTGCGCACCGTTCCGCTGCTCATGGTGCCGCCGGTGATCAACAAGTTCTACGTCATGGATATCGCACCGGGTCGCAGCATGATCGAGTACTTCCTCACGCAGGGGCAGCAGGTGTTCGCCATCTCGTGGCGCAATCCCACCGCCGCGCAGCGCGAGTGGGGATTCGACAGCTACGGGCAAGCCATCCTCGACGCGCTGGCCGCCGTGCAGCGCATCACCGGCAGCGAGCGCACCCATCTGCAGGCCTCCTGCTCCGGCGGCATTCTCGCAGCCATGACCGCAGCCCACCTCACCGAGATCGGGCAGGACCATCGGCTGGCCGGGTTGACGCTCATGGTGACGGTGCTGGACGAGAGCCACGCCGGATTCGCCGCGGCCACCCTCGACGAGGAGACCGCCAAAATGGCGATCGCGATGTCGGCGCGCAAAGGGTACCTGGACGGCCGGGCGCTGGCCGAGATGTTCGCCTGGCTGCGGCCCAACGATCTGGTGTGGCGGTACTGGGTCAACAATTACCTGCAGGGACGTCAGCCCGCCCCGTTCGACGTGCTGTTCTGGAACGCCGACACCACCCGGATGACCGCGACGCTGCACCGCGACATGGTCATGCTGGGCCTGCACAATGCGCTGACCGTCCCGAACTCTGTGAGCATGCTCGGCACGCCGGTCGATCTGTCGCGGGTGACCGCGGACAGCTACGTGGTCGCCGGATTGACCGACCACATCTCTCCCTGGCAGGCGTGCTATCGCAGCGCGCGGCTGCTGGGCAGCAAGGATCAGCGGTTCGTGTTGTCCACCAGCGGCCACATTGCCGCCCTGGTGAATCCGCCGGGAAATCCCAAGGCCGCCTATCGGATCGGGCCCGCCGACGACGCCGATCCCGGCAGGTGGGTGAATTCGGCACCACAGCAGCGGGATTCGTGGTGGCCCGATTTCGTGCTCTGGCTCGCCGAACGCAGCGGGCCACTGCGTGACGCGCCCGCCGGGCTCGGCTGCCCGGAACTGCCACCGCTGGATCCGGCGCCCGGAAAATACGTGCTCGCACACTGAAAGGCTGGTCATGACAACACAACTCGAGACGCCCGCCGATCTCGTCGGCATGGTCGGCCACCAACTCGGGACCACCGCCTGGATGGAGATCACCCAGCAGCAGGTGGACCGGTTCGCCGAGGCCACCGGTGATCACCAGTGGATCCACACCGATCCGAAGCGTGCCGCGGCCGGGCCGTTCCACGGCACTATCGCGCACGGGTATCTCACCCTGTCCCTCGCGCCGGTGGTGATCGCCGACGTACTGGAGATTCGCGAGCTCACCGCCGCGCTCAACTACGGCCTGAACAGGGTGCGCTTCCCCGCCCCGGTGCCGGTGGGCGCCAAGATCCGGGCGGCGGTGACGCTGAATTCCGCCCAGCAGAAGACATCCGGCGTGGAGGCGGTCTTCGGCCTCACCTACGAAATCGACGGCGGCACCCGCCCGGCCTGCGTCGCCGACGTCGTGGTGTTGTACCCATGAGCGCCCCTGTGCCCGCCGACGCCGTCGAACAACGGCTGATCGCCGTACTGGGACAACAGATCCGCGTCGACGTGCGCTGGGGTTCGGGTGTGCCGCTGGTGCTGTGCAACGGTATCGGCGCGGCGCTCGAGGTATTCGATCCGCTGGTCGCCGCGTTGAATCCGGCGACCACGGTGGTGCGGTTCGACGTGCCCGGCACCGGCGGGTCTCCGGATTCGCCATTGCCGTATGGATTTCCCTATCTCGCCGCGGTACTCGGCGCAGTGCTGCGCAAGCTGGGCATCCACGGGCAGGTCGATGTGCTGGGCCTATCCTGGGGAGGTGCGCTGGCGCAGCAGTTCGCCTTTCAGTATCCGCGGCGGTGTCGTCGCCTCGTGCTGGTCTCCACCGGCACCGGCGTACTCATGATCCCGGGCACGCCCCGTGTGTTACTGAAAATGCTTACGCCACACCGGTTTCTGGACCACCGCTATGCTGCCCGCATCGCCGGGGAACTCTACGGAGGCAGTGTCCGCCGCGATCCCGCCATTGTCCAGCGGCTATTCGATCGGCAGCTGATGGCGGGCTCCCGTGTCGGCTATCTGCATCAGCTGCTGGCCGGGTCGGTGTGGACGAGCCTGTTCGCACTGCCGCTCATCCGCCAGCCCACGTTGATCCTGGCCGGCACCGACGATCCGATCATCCCGGTCGCCAATGCCCACATCATGGGTCGATTGCTGCCGCATGCGACGGTGCACTTGCATCCGGGCGGGCATGTCGACCTGATCGCCAACGCATCGGTGCTGGTGCCGGTGATCGAGACCTTCCGTACGCCGTGGTGCTCTCGAAAATATGCCGCGAAACAGCAGACCAGGGATTTCGTTGTCGACGGTGACATTGTTCGGGCCGAAACGGAGGGCGCACTCTAAAATAGGTGATGTAGGTCACACATCATTATTCGGATGATTCCTTGCGCAGGGAGCTCGAAATGGACCTTCAGATCGGTGTCGCCGACGCTCTCGGAACCGACTACTTTTTCTTGCGGGAACGCATCACACCCGCTCAGTTCGATGTCCTTTCGCGCACAAGGGAGTTTGTCGCGAAAGAGGTTCGCCCGGTCATCAACGACTACTGGGAGCGGGCCGAATTCCCCTTCCCGCTGCTGAAGAGCCTGAGTGAGGTCGGGATCATCGGCGACGGCATCGTCGGCTACGGCTGCCCGGACCTGGATCCGATTTCGGTGGGCCTTGCCTACATGGAACTCAGCCGCGGTGACGGCAGCATCGGCACCTTCGCAGGCGTGCAGGCCGGACTGGCCATGCAGTCGATCGCCCACTGCGGTTCGGAGGAGCAGAAACAACGGTGGTTGCCCGAGATGGCGCGGCTGGAGAAGCTGGGTGCTTTCGCGTTGACCGAGCCCGACCACGGCTCGGATTCGATCGGGCTCGAGACGAGCGCCCGCCGCGTCGGCGGTGACTACATCATCGACGGCGCGAAGAAATGGATCGGCAACGGCAGCATCGCCGATGTGATCGTCGTGTGGGCGCGCGACACCGAGGACGGTCAGGTCAAGGGTTTTCTGGTGGAGAAGGGCACGCCCGGCTATAACGCGCAGGTCATCACCGGGAAGGGTGCGCTGCGGGCAGTGTGGCAGGCGCAGATTCAGCTCGACGGGGTGCGGGTCCCGGCCGAGAACCGGCTGCCCGGCGCGAACTCGTTCAAGGACTGCGCCACGGTGCTGGTCGGCACCCGCAGTGCGTGCGCGTGGATGGCACTCGGGCACGCGCTCGCCGGATTCGACACCGCACTGACCTACGCCAAGCGGCGCATCCAGTTCGGAAAACCCTTGGCGGCTTTCCAGATCGTGCAGGACCGTCTGGTGAAGATGCTCGCCGACGTCACCGCGATGCAGCTGTACTGCCTGCAGATCGGCACGCTCGCCGCCGAGGGACGTCTGCAACCCACCCTCGCCGGATTGGCGAAGATGCACAATACGAGTACCGCCCGCACGGTTCTGCACACGGCGCGAGACGTGCTGGGCGGCAATGGGATTCTCCTGGACTTTCAGGTCATGCGGCATATGGCCGACGTCGAAGCCGTGCACACCTTCGAGGGCACCGAAACCATGCAGACCCTGATCGTGGGCCGCGACATCACCGGTATCAGCGCGTTCGACTGACCGGGCGCCCAGAGCATTGTCAGGAGCATCGATGCCCGCCATCACCGATTTCTCCACCACGACGGCGGCCCGCGACAAGGTCGTCACCGCAGCGGAGGCCGTGCGTCTGATTCGTGACGGTGATTCGGTCGCCATCGAGGGATTCGGGGGACAGTGTTTTCCAGAAGAGCTCACCCTCGCGCTCGAACAGCGCTTCCTCGAATCCGGATCGCCCCGCGATCTCGGCATTGTTTTCACCGTGGCCCAAGGGGACCGCCGAGGCCGGGGGCTGGACCGTATCTGCCATCCCGGATTGCTCTCCCGGGCCATAGGAGGGCATTGGGGGATGAGTCCCGGCATCCAGAAACTGGCTGTCGGCAACGAAATCGCCGCGCATAATCTCCCCCAGGGCGTGCTTGCCCAGCTGTTCCGCGACACGGCAGCCGGAAAGCCCGGCCTGCTCACCCACGTCGGGCTGGGCACGTTCGTGGACCCTCGGTTCGGCGGCGGCAAGGTCAACGAGCGCACCACCGAGGATCTGGTCGAACTGATCACTGTGGCGGGCCGGGAATTGCTGTTCTACCGGGCATTGGCGTTGGATGTCGCGCTGCTGCGCGGCACCACCGCCGATCCCGACGGCAATATCACCATGGAGCGTGAGGCACTCACCCTGGAGGCGCTGTCCATCGCCACCGCCGTGCACAATGCGGGCGGACTGGTAATCGTGCAGGTGGAGCGGATCGCCGAGAGCGGGTCGCTCAGTCCGCGCGAGGTGAAGATTCCCGGGGTCCTCGTCGATTGCGTGGTGATGGCGACACCGGACCACCATTGGCAGACCTTCGGCACGCCGTACTCACCGGCCTACAGCGGCGAGATCCGGCGCGTGCCGCTGCACTACGCCACGCCGCTACCGCTGACCGAACGGAAAGTCATCGCACGCCGTGCTGCGCTCGAACTGCACGCCAACAGCGTGGTCAACCTCGGTGTTGGCATACCCGAGGGGATTGCCGCCGTCACGATGGAAGAGCGCATCGCCGACTTCCTCACACTTACCGCGGAACCCGGCGTGATCGGCGGAATACCAGCCGGCGGAGCCGATTTCGGCGTGGCGGTCAACGCGCACGCCGTGCTCGACCAGCCCTACCAATTCGACTTCTACGACGGCGGCGGACTCGACGCTGCCTTCCTCGGCATGGCGCAAGCCGATCGGGACGGCAACGTCAATGTCAGCCGGTTCGGAGCCAAGCTGGCCGGTTCCGGCGGTTTCATCAACATCAGCCAGAACGCCAAACAGGTGTTCTTCCTCGGCACTTTTGTCGCACCCAGTCGCACGGCCGTCGTGGACGGCCGGGTCGTCGTCGATCCGACTCCTGCCGCAGCGAAATTCCTCGACGCCGTGGAGCAACGTACGTTCAGCGGGGCACAAGCGCTGCGGACCGGTCAGCCGGTCTTATACATCACCGACCGCTGTGTGTTCCGATTGACCGAGGACGGATTGCTGCTGACCGAAGTCGCGCCCGGAATCGATGTCGAGCGAGATATTTTCGCGCACATGCCATTCAAGCCCATCATCGAGGCCGAACCGGCCCTCATGGATTACCGCATCTTCGCGCCGAACCCGATGGGACTGAAAGACCGGCTGCTATCGGTCCCGATGCAGGCCCGCATGACCTACGACGACAAGCGGAACATCTTCTTCCTCAATATGGAAGGCCTCGCGCCGACAACCGCGGACGACGTCGAAACCATCCGCGCGGCAATCGAATCCCGGCTGCTCCAGATCGGCCGAAAGACCCACCTGGTGGCCAACTACGACAACTTCGCCCTCCCGGCGGACCTGCGCGACCTCTACGCCCGCTCGGCCCAGGACTTCGCCGATCGCTTCTACCTTTCGGTGAGTCGTTACAGCACAAGCTCCTTCATGAGACTGAAGCTCCGAGATCATCTCGCCGCCCGTGGAGTCGCCCCGCACATCTACGAGAACCGCACCGAGGCCCTCGCCAACGTCGGAACCCCACTCACCGACTGACGCCCGGCAGAGATCACTGACACCGTCGTCCCGAGAGCAGGGAATTCGAAACCCTGATCGAGCGCAGCGGGGAGCAGGAAGCGGCGGTCTACCGAACGGCTGTGCCGCCACTAGGGCGTGAGGACGATCTTGCCGCGGGTGTGGCGGCGTTCGAGCTCGGTGTAGGCCTCGCGGACCTGCGTCAGCGGATAGCTCTTCGCGATCGGCAGCTCGAGCTGTCCGTCGGCGATCAGGCGAGCCAGCTCGGCGAGTATTTCGGCGCCCGACCCGGCCTCTGACCCGCCGTCGGTCTTCACCCCGTACTTCGCGGCGGCCGCGTAGTCGGCGATGGTGTCGATCCGTTCGGTCGCGACGCCGAGGGCAAGGGCCAGCTCGACATACCCGCTGCCGTAGGTGTCGATGAAGGCGTCCACGCCACCGGGCGCGGCGGCCTTGATCCGGTCCCCGACGCCGTCACCGTATGCCACCGGGAGCACGCCGTGGCTGCGCAGCCATTCATGGTTGTCCTCGCTCGCCAGGCCGATGACCCTGGCCCGGGCACGGCGCGCGAGTTGGACGGCGAGCGAGCCGACGCCCCCGGTGGCGCCAGAGATGACGACGGTGTCGCCCGGCTCGAGGTGAACGGAGTTGACCGCGCCCCATGCCGTCACGCCGACGACGTACAGGCCGCCGGCCACCGCCCAGGAGACGTGCTCCGGCTTGCGGACGAGGTCACCGGCCTCGACCAGGACCAGCTCGGCCTGGGAGGCCCGGTTGTTCGAGAACCCGATCACCTCGTCGCCGGGCGAGAATCCGCCGACCCCGGCGCCGACCTCCTCGACGACCCCGGCGAGGTCGCTGCCCTGCCCGGACGGGAAGGTCGATGGGAACATGTCCGCCAGTGCTCCCGTGCGGATGACCGCCTCACTGGGGTTGATGCCGGCCGCCTTCACCCGTACGAGAACCTGCGCCTCCCCGGGCACCGGGCGTTCCACCTCGTCGATCCGTAAAACGTCGATCCCACCGAATTCGTTGTACCTGACTGCCTTTGTCGTCATCTCTGCATTCCTTTCGGTTGAGATTCCCCTGATGGCACCCCATGCTGGTGAGCACGAAGCGGCGCACACCGGCCTGTGACGCCGCGGTGGCGAGGTTGGCGTTGCCGACCGTGTCGATCTCGGTGGCGTTCTTGTTCGAGCCGGTGTACCCGGCGGCGGTGGTGATCACCGCGTCCGCGCCGTCCATGGCCGCGAGCAGGGAGGCCGGGTCGAGCATGTCGCCACGGGCGATCTGCACACCCCGGGCTGCCGATCTGGTTGCGCCGGTGGCCGGGCGGACCAGCGCGCGCACGTTCTTGCCGCGGGCACGGAGTTCGTCGACGACCTGGGAGCCGAGATGCCCGGTGGCACCGACCACGAGCACTGGCACGGCCGGATCCGGTGCGGTGCGGTGCTGGACATGATGGCTACGCCCGACTGAGTTCGAGCACGGGAATGGTTCGTACTCCGGCAGTTTGGCGTTCATAAGCGGCGAAGCCCGCGTAGCGCCGCGCCTGCTCGGCGTAGACGCGATCGCGTTCGGCGCCGGGCAATTCACGGACCGTCACCGGGTATGCGTCGGTTCCGCGTTCGACACTGCCGCCACCTGCGGCGGCCAAGTTGAAGTACCAGTCCGGGTTGGTGGGTGCTCCACCGCTGGTCGCGAAGATGTAGATGATGTCGGGCTCGGTGTCGTGCGGGAGGTACATCACCGGGCTGACGAACTCCCGCCCACTCTTGCGGCCGCGATGATGTAGCAGGACGAGCGGAGCACCGTCGAAGACCCCGCCGACCCTGCCCGCGTTCGCTCGAAACTCCGCGATGGTCTGTGCGTTCCAGTCGCTCATGTCGAACTCCTGTCGTTTGTTGCTATGTAAACAAATCTAGGAGCCAGATGGTTACATGTCAACAAATCGAAAATCCGGGTAGGGTCGATCGCATGGATCAGGAGTCGCTGAACGAGCGGGAGACCCGCGCGTGGGTCTCGTTCCAGCACATGCGGATCGAAGTGAACGTTATGCTCGCCCGCATGCTGGTCCGCGACTTCGGGCTGACCGAGGCGGACTTTGTGATCCTGCTCAGGCTGTCCAACAGCCCGGGGCACAGGTTGCGGGCCCGCGATATGGCTGCCGCGCTGCAGTGGGAGCGCAGCCGCCTCTCACGCCAGGTCTCTCGGATGGAGACCCGCGGCACGGTCATGCGCGCGCCGAGCGACGGCGACGCCCGCGGCTACGACGTCATGCTGACCGAGGCCGGGCACGCCGCATTCCAGGCAGCCTGGCCGTCGTACGTGGCGGGCATTCGCCACTGCTTCGCCGACGTGCTCTCCACGGCACAACTCGATGCCCTCACCGATATCGCCGAAACGATCGACAGCCACTTCAGCGCGCAGCACTGCCCCGGCGGACTTCAGGACCCGGCGAAGGCCCCCGGAACCCGCACGACAGCGGCCGGCATCGAGTCCACAATCGCAGCGGATGCGCTCGAATCAGCTTGCTGAGAACACGGTGGTGGCGCTCGACCACCGGTTGCGCAAGGCATTCGCCGACCAGCTCGAGCGCCTCCGCGATGCCTTCCATCGCGATCGAGGAGGCTACGGCCGCCGGTGACGGCTCCGAGGCCGCCGCCCAGTTCGGATTCGCCGCCGTCGACCTGGACGCATTGCGCAAGGGCGGCCGCCTGATGCAACTCGGCAGTCCCCTACCTGCTCGAGGCCCGCGCCGTGCGGCGGCCTCGAGGCTTACCATAATCGGGCTCACCGGCATTCAAAGCTGGTTATCGCACGCCGGCCGAGCACGCTGCGGCCTGCACTCACACCCACCACCGGTGGCATCCTGCATCAACTGAATCCGGATAGGTATTACCCGGACTCAATTACCAAATAATCTCGTCATCGGGGACCGTTCAGAAACATTGTGGGCAGAGCGGAACTCATTGCGCACAGCTTGTGACACAGAGCGGCTTCGTCAGCCAAATAATGGGTTCAGCTGCTTTTGAGTACGTTGCCGGTCGAACAACCACAGAAATGCCAACAATGACATCGTCGAGCCATCAGACCGAGGAGACGTCGTGACCACGTACCGGGTTGGCTATATCGTCGGCAGCCTGTCGCAAAAGTCCATCAACCGCGTACTGTCCAAGGCGCTGATCCGCTTGGCGCCGTCCGAACTCGAGTTTGTCGAGATCCCCATCAAGGACCTTCCGCTCTACAACTACGACTACGACGCCGACTTCCCTCCCGAAGGTCGGGCGTTGAAGGAGGCCCTCGCCGGGGTTGATGCGATCCTGTTCGTCACCCCCGAGTACAACCGTTCGATCCCAGGAGGGCTGAAGAACGCCATCGACTGGGCGAGCCGGCCATGGGGTGAAAACTCCTTCACCAACAAGCCGTCCGCGGTGATCGGGACTTCGCCCGGCAAGCTGGGCACGGCAATTGCCCAACAGAGCCTGCGTAGCGTGCTGGGCTACCTCAACTCGCCGCAGATGAACGCCCCCGAGGCCTACATTCAATACCACTCGGATGCCTTCACCGAAGACGGCGAGGTGCTCGACGACAACACCGCGCGGTTTCTGCGTGCCTTCATGGACGAGTTCGGAGCCCATGTGACGCGCGTGCTCACCGTCCTCCCGCCGCCGCGTTGAGACACCACCTGCCACCCATGGATCAGCGGGCGCTCGCGACACCTGCACGGCTTTCGCGCATAACGTCAGGGCGCTACGCTTCGCGAGGCCGAAGCGTACCCGCGATCACCGTCATCAGTGCCTGCAGCGCATCGTCGCGGGCCGCGGCGGGGTCGGGCGCGTGCGCGACGAGCATGCCTGCTTCGGTCGCGGCGCTGAGCAGTAGCTGCGCCAAGATATTCACCTGCACGTCCGGGATCTGCCCCGCCGCGCGCGCGGCCTCGAGCTGCGGGGTGAGCAGTCCCAGTCCGTTTCGGGCTTCGAACTCGCGCCACGCCTGCCAACCGAGGACGGCGGGCGCGTCGGATAGTGCGATCTGGATCATCTCGGGACGACAACAGATATCGAGGAAGGTACGCAGACCGATGGCCAAGGTGTCGAGCAGGTCGTCGGGGTTCGGGGCCGCCGCCATGGCCGCCGCGATCTCCTGGGTGTTCTCCCATTCCAGTTGTTCGAGCACAGCGACGAACAGGCCGCGCTTATCGGCGTAGTGGTACTGCAGGGCACCCCGGGTCACGCCGGCGACCGCGACCAACTGCTCGGCCGGAACGGCGGTGAAGCCGTGCTCGGCGAAGAGCTCGCGCCCTGCCCGCTCCAAGGCGAATCGGGTACTACGAGAACGGTTTTCATGGTTACGGAGTTGCATGCATGCGAGTGAACTCCACAATCAGCTCGGTCAGCAACTCAGGCTGATCCTCGGGGCTCGCGGTGTAGGAATCGTCGATGAGTTTCAGTGTGGCGTTCGGCAGGTCGGCGGCCAGTCGCTCGGCCAGCGCGACTGGGAACAGCTTGTCCTCGCGGGCCCAGGCCAGCAGGATCGGGATGTCGATGGACGGGTAATGGGTTGCCGCCTCGAGGGTGTAGCGGCGATTCGCGGTCTTCAGGAATCGGCGCAGATCCTTGCGGATGGCGGCGGAGTTGCGGCTCGGCAGCAGGTAAGTATCGATGATCTCGGGGGCCACCTTGTGCTTGGCCACCCAACCCAGCGCGATGGGCAGCGGATGCAACGCGCGGATCCGCAGTACTTCGGTCAGCGGCCGGATCGAGCCGGGGATGCGCGCCAGCGGTGGCAGCAGATTGAACGGCGGCGGCAGGAAGCGCTCGTAGCAGTCCACCGACGCGAGCACGACCCGGCCGATCCGCGAGGTGCCGCGACTGAGCAGGACCTGCGCGATCGCACCGCCGGTATCGTTGGCAACCAACGTGACGTCGGAGAGATCGAGTTCCGCCATGAACGCCTCGACCAGGTCGGCGAGACCGGTGGGGGTCAGATCCGCGTCCGGCACCGGGATGGAATGCGCGCCGAGCGGCCAGTCGGGGCTCAGGCACCGATAGCCCGTGGCGGCGATGGTCGGAATCATCTTGCGCCACAGGTTCGCGTTGACGAGCAAGCCGTGTACGAACAAGATGGGCGCGCCGGATCCGGTCTCGTAATAGCGAATGCGGCCGCTGGCGAGATCGACCTCGTGCGGCTGACCGAGCGCGGTACTGAGATGCATATGTTCCTCCGAGGACTTGGTAGGCGATCGACGGGCTGGGTGCGCAGGTGCAGGGCGTCCGGACTTCGCGACTTGTCTACCGCACGCCGTGCGGATCATCGGGCAGGCTGGACTCCTACGGTATTCAGCTCCGGCGCGGGAGGCCGCGAATCCGGTGCATCGGGCGTTTTGGTGCGTCGGCCCGCGAACCTGCGCATCAGCGGGTCGTCGATCCAGTGATAGATCACTGCGGCGGCGACGGTCGAGACGATGAGGCACAGCGCGGCGAAGCCGAGCCAGCCGAGGAATCCGAACTGCCGACCGCCGATGAACCACCTGGTGATCAGCACCATCACCGGAAATTGGATGAGGTAGAAGGCGTACGAGATATTCCCGAACCAGACCATGCGCGGGGTGGAGTTCAGCCCACGCAGACCGGCCAGGTCGCGGGCGGCCAGCGTCGCCACCACGGCCGTCATCGGGCCGACCAGCAGCGCCGACATCTTGTAATTCACCGGGACGACCCAGGTGGCTGCATAACTGATCGCCAACGCCGCCAACGGCATTCGGACGCTGGTCAGTCGCCAGTGTCCTTCCAGTACCAGTCGTCCGGCCAGTACGCCGAGGAAGAATTCCGGCAGTCGTGATGCCGGGAAGTTGTAGCTCAGCCAATACGCCGGGGACACCGGGATATCCGGCTGCCGAAACCACGCTTGTGAAGCATGCAGTTCGAAAAAGGGCGATACATCGCCGCGAACCAGGCGCGGTGCGAAGACATTCGCTATGCCCTTGGGCCCCGGCACCCACAGGTAGTACGCGGTATGCAGCAACAGGATGAACACCAGCAGACCCGCCAGCCACCACCACAGCCGGTGGCTGGGGATCCGGCGTACCAGCGGCAGCAGCAACGGAAAACTGAAGTAGAACAATATCTCCGAGCACAACGACCAAGACGGCACATTCAACCCGCCCACCGTCGTCCACTTCGGCACCCAGGTGTGCACCAGCGCCAGATTCGGCACCCACACCACCAACCGGTGCAGCGGCACATTCGCCGCCACCACGAATACCGCCGCCGCCACCAGATGCGTCGGGTAGATCTTCAGGACCCGCCGCCAATAGAACCGCGGCACCGAACTATTCGGCTTGAACGACCAGAAGATGATGAAACCCGACAGCACGAAAAAGAACGTCACACCGGCCGCGCCCAGTTGCATCGGCAGCAGCTGATGCAAGTGCCGGAACAGGTCCGACTTCTGGAACGGATACACCGGCAGGAAGACCAGCGCGTGCAGGACGAATACGGCGAACGCGGCCCACCAGCGCGCCCCGGTCAGCGACGGCAGAGCGGGTCGTCTCCGGTCGAGTTCCGCCAAGGCGTCCCGATCCCCCGCCACCACCTCGCTCGCCATCATCAGCCCGCGATCAGCTGCCGCAGCGCGGCAGCCACCACGCCGTCACCGTGCGACGACGGGTGCACCGGGGTGCCCATCAGTTCGCTATTCGGGTCCAGGATTCCGGCCAGCCACGGCTCCGGCGAGCACAGGCCGTGTCCGGCGGTGACCGCCTTGGCGTCGAAGAATTCCACGCCGAGGGTCCGCGCGGCGGCGCGCTGCGCGGCATCCATCCGGTCCCACAGTTCGATCGGCGCGCCCGCGCGCTGCTGGACGATCGTGCCGACGCCGAGCACGTTGATGCACCAATGCTGTTGCCCTGGCGCGTTCATCTCCGGATAGCCGACGAAGACGATGCGTGCGTTCGGCGCGTAATAGCGGACATAGTCGACGACCGGCTTGATCCGCTCCAGGTACTGCTGGGTGCTGACCCCGCGATAGTCGGTGGCGCGCCCCGCCGCCGCGGCCTCGGGGCCACATCCGCGAATCAGGTCGAGCACACAGTTGAGCAGAGTCTGGCGCAGCCGCACCGTGTTCTCGCCCCAGGCGTCGTTCAGCCCGGTCTGGATCAGCACGGTCTTGGTCCGCGGCCCGAACGATCCGGCCGAATCCGCGCTGCGCGCCTCGTGCGCCAACGTGAACCCCGGTCCACTGACCAAAGACGCACCGCGACAGGACATATCGATGAAATCGGAGGTGCCCCAGACGTTCAGGTTCTTGGCCAGCTGCGTCGGCCACGAGGTCGGGCCGTGCGAGCAGTCCGGTTGGGCGCCCGGGGTTACATTTTCCAACGCCGCACCGATATCGCCGTTCGCGGTGAAGGAGTCACCCAGCACCACAAGGGATTTGCCGTCGGCTCCGGGATCGGCCGTGGCGAACGGTGCGGACGCGAGCAGCATGGCCGAGGCGAGACCGAGCGCGGCCGTGGTCAGTGTGCGGTAACGGGTCGAGTACGTCATGGGCGTCCTTGTCGAGAGCAGGCCGAGTCGGGTGACCGGCGGGTCAGTAGCCGGGTTTCGGTTCGAATCCTGGATCGGGCAGCGTCGGTGGCTGCTGCGGTTGCGGCGCGGGTTGGGTCTGCGGCACTGGCTGTGGTGCGGGTTGGGGCTGTGGCGCCGGAGCCTGCTGCTGGGTCGGTCCCGGAGCAGGCAGCGGCGCACTCGCGCTATCCGCCGTGGTGGGCGCGGGCGTTGTGGTGGGAGCGGTCGTCGGCGCGGTGGTGGCGATCGGCGCCACCACCGGCGCGGAGGTGGTCGAGGTGGCCGGCTTGGAACTGTCGTCGTCCCCACATCCGGTGAGGCCCAGCACAATTCCGCACAGCGCGGCGCAGGACAGCGCGAGTCGCGCGGGTCTCGATCGGGCGGCGGTCTGTGTCATCTCAGTTTCTCCCAACTCGTATCTCGGTGAATCGCGTGATCCGGGGATGCCTGCCGACATCCGGACAGCCCTCATCCATCCGGGAGACGCCGACAGCCCGCATACCCGCCGCGGCCGCCGCGTCGAGTTCGGCGACATTGTCGGAGAGGAAGCCGATGCGCTCAGGGCGCGCCCCGATCGCCTCCGCGATCACCCAGTAGGACCGCGCGTCGTTCTTCGGTCCGGCGGATGACAGGTCGAAGTGGCCGCTGATCAGTGCGGACAGATCGCCGAACTGGGTGTTGGCGAACCAGAGTCGCTGCGCCAGTTCCGAACCCGAGGAGAAGATGTACACCCGGTCGCCCCGGCGCACCCACGCCCGAAGCAGCGGCGGTACATCGTCGTAGAGCGTTGCCGTCAGCACTCCGGTGGCGAAGCCGTCCTGCCAGATCAGCCCCTGCAGGGCTTTGAGCGGCTCGGCCTTGATATCGGCATCGCTCCATCGCGCGAGTTCGGCCGCGACCACATCCAGGTCGGCATGCGGATCGTGCAGCGCCCACCGGACCTCTTCGGCAATCCGCCCGATCCGGGGGTCCGGCCTACCCAACCAGTCGGCCAGGCGCGGTCTGGCGTAGCCGAACAGCGTATTCCGCACGGCCGCCACGGGACTCACCGTTCCCTCGATATCGAGCAGCACCGCGTCGCCGGTGTCCACCATTGGCCCGCCGCGCTCGCTCATCCGAGTAGCTCGTCCAGGCTCGGCATCCGCGCGGAGATCGGATCGCCGGTGAAGTCGCCGATCCAGCCGTCCTCCTGCTCGAAGAATCGGATGGCGCAGAACTGCGGTGTGGCGCCCATATCGAACCAGTGCGTCGTACCGGCGGGCACCGAGATCAGATCGCCTTCAACACACACCACCGCGTACACCTTGTCGCCGAGGTGCAGGTAGAAGCAGCCCCGCCCTTCGACGAAGAAGCGAACTTCGTTCTCCGCGTGGCGATGTTCGTCGAGGAACTTGGTCCGGGCGCCTGCAGCTCGGGTCCGCCATTCCGCATTCTCCGGGTCCGGAACCATCCGCACCACATCGACCAGCTGGTAGCCGCCCGCCGCGCACACGTCGTCGATTTCCCCGCGGTAGGCGGCGAATATCTCGTCCTGCGTGGCGTCCGCCGCGAGCCCCCTGGTCGGCCACTGTTCCAGGTGGATATCGAATGGCGCGAGCAGTTCCGCGATTTCGGCTCGCTCGGTGGTGCGCACAATTACCTCGTCGCGGTTGTTGTCCGCCATTACCTGCACGATCGTCATGGCTGGCCTCCTCGGGTCCGAAGGTGTAGTCCACACAGCATTTCCAGGCACTCCATCCGATTGCGCGCGGTCTCGAGGTCGGATCCCCACACGGTCGCGCCGTGCCGATCGATCAGCACCGCCGGTGCCGAGTGATGGTCGAGCCGCGCGCGCAGTTCGGCCGCGATCCGGCGCACATCGTCGTGATTGGGCAGCACCGGGACTTCGAACCCGCCGTTGCGGCGCGGCCCGAATCCCTTGACGATCTCGAAGTCGTCGAACTGCACGGCGGGTCGCTGTGCCAAGGTGGCGACCAGGGTCGCGTGCGGTGGATGCGCGTGCACCACAGCGCCGCAGTCCGGGAAGATCTGGTACAGCGCGGCATGGATCGACACCTCGGCCGACGGGCGCTGGTCCGGATAGCCAACCGCCGCACCGGTTTCCGCGTCGACCAGCACGAGATCCCGTGCGGTCAGCGCGCCTTTGCTTCGGCCGCTCGCGGTAATGAGCGCATCGCCGGTACCGGGCACACGGACCGACAGATTGCCCGCGGTCCCGTCCAGCCAGCCGCGCCGGTGCAACTGCGCGGCCATATCCGGCAGCCCGTAACCCAGTGCGGGCCATACCGTTCGGCGTTCGGTCACCACGGCGGTGACCAGGTCGCGTGGCGTCACATCGAAGGCCGGGTTGTAGGCGGCGCTCCCCTCGGGCGCGACCGGATGTCCGGCGACCGAGGTGACTTCCCCGGCCGCGCGCTCTTCGATCGTGATCGCGGCGCCATCGATGATCGTCGCGTCCATCGTGGATTCCGGCGCGACCACGACGAATGGAATGCCCGCCCGGGCCGCCGCCAGGGCCAGCGGATACGTGCCGATCTTGTTGGCCACGTCGAAGTGAGCGGTGATCCGGTCCGCGCCGACCAATACACAGTCGACCAGCCCACCGGCGATCGCGGCCGAACTCGCCGAGTCCACACAGATCCGAAGCGGGATATCCGCCTCGGCCAGCTCCCACGCGGTCAGTCGCGCACCCTGCAGCAGCGGCCGCGTCTCGCCGACCAGCACGCTCTCCAGCCGACCGCGCTGGGCCAGTTCGCGGATGGCGCCCAGCGCGGTGCCCCACGCCACGGTCGCCAATCGGCCGGTGTTGCAATGGGTCAGGACCCGCAGACGATGTCGCCCGGCCATCGTCGACACCGCATCGGCCGCGCGCGCGGCCATCGTGCGATTGACCTGTTCGTCCTCGGTGAGTAGCGCGAGCGCGGCGTCGAGCACCGCGTCCGGCCCCTGGGCCAGGTAGGCGCACACTCGCCGCACCGCCCATGCGAGATTGACGGCGGTGGGCCGCGCCGCCACGATGCGTTCGGCATCCGCGGTGACCGCTGCGGCGTCCCCGCGATGGGCGCGGACGGACAGTGCGACCGCCAGTGCCCCCGCCGCACCGATCGCGGGTGCGCCCCGCACGGTGAGCGTCTCGATCGCGGCGATGACCTCGTCCACCGTCGTCATGCGCACGATCCGGAATTCGCCGGGCAGTGCGCGCTGGTCGACGGCGTAGATCACGCCATCCACCCAGTCCAGTGAGCGTTCCAAGGCCGGTACCTCCCCTGTCTCGGTAATCCGGGCGGTCAAGCGCCGACGGTGAAGATCTCGAACTGGTAGACGAAGGCGTAGTCGTCGTGGAACAACTGCGTGCACAGGTCGTCGTCGCGGCGCAGGCCGCCGAGCAGTTCGGGTGCCGGCGTATGCCGAGACAGGAAGTTGCGGTAGCAGATTCGACCGTCGGTGCGCGCGATCCGCACCACTTCCTTCATCAGCGTGCCGAACTGTTCGCGGTCGATGCAGCTGGTCACATCGGACAGCGAGAACTTGTCGATCGAGCGGTCCGGCAGCGATCGGAGATGATCCATCAGGTCGGCACGGACGATCTCGACCCGAGTGTCGGCGGCTCTGATGGCCGCGACATTATCGCGAAGCAAATAGTGCGGCAACACCTCTCGGTTCGGGTAGCGGCCGTGGAACATGAACGACACCCAGTCGTTGTCCTTGGCGAGATGGTGGGTGAAGGTGTGCTCGAGCCGCTCCAGGACGTAGTCACCGCACGACTGCACATCGGTGACGACGCGGTAGGAGTCGTCGTTGAGGACCGTCTTCAGGGTGCGCTCGGTGAATCCGTGACGGATCATGGCCCGCCACCGCCAGCCGTCGATCCGGGTGCGATAGATCTCGCGCTGTGTATCCAGGTCCGGCGCCGCGAACAATGCACGCATCGCGGAGCCGTACAGCACTCGCATGGCGGGCGCGACCACTCGGACATACAGCTGCTCGTGCCTGCCCGCCTGCAGCACCCCCTTGGCAATTGCCTTGCGATACTTGGTGAAGTAGGCGACGGCACCGGGTGAGAGCTGTGGCGTCAACTCCTCGAACAGTCGCCACCGGTCGGCCGAGGCGTCCACGCCGAGGAATTCCAGCAGCGTGTCGTAGGAGAAATGCCGGATCGCGGCCAGCTTCAGCTCGAGTAGGTAGGTCTGCCCGGCGGAACTGTCCACCGAGGTCACCGAGCGGGGATTGCCGACCACCAGACTCAGTGCGCGGCAACCACTACCGGTCACCGCCAAGACATCGTCGCCCTCGGCGATGTCGAGCGCACGCAACTCCGAGCGGGAATCCTCGTCGCAGGTGCTGTAGAGCAGCCAACGATCTTTGTTTTCAGTACTTTTCACGGTCTGCTACCCCTCCGGGGACATACATCGGGCGAGAAGATGCGCGTCATGCCTGCGCCACATCCGACTGTTCGGCATCGGCCGCGGCCTCGGCATCGACCGGCGGCGGTGTCGGTTGCGTCGGCAGCAGCGCGCCTGCCGCAACGGCCGCCACGGCGCATACGCCGGTCACGACCAGGCAGGTGATCTGGAATCCGTGCAGAAATGCCGTCTGCGCGGCGTCGTGCAGTGCGTCGGCGATGGCGTTCTGGCCGCGGGCGGCGAATCCGGCCGCCTGTTGCAGCGCGGCACCGACCGAATCCCGACTCGACTCGAGTACGCCGCCGGGCATGCCCGGCACACTGCCGTCGGGCAGTTTGTCGATGTAGAGCGAGTGGTGCACACTGCCCACCACGGCGATGCCCAGCGTGCCGCCGAGCAATCTGGTGGCGTCGTTCATGGCGGAGCCGATGCCGGCCTTCGCCGCGGGCACCACACCCATGATCGACTCGGTCGCAGGGATCGCCACCGACCCGATGCCGAGGCCGATCAGCACCATCTGCGCCGCGATCACGGTGTAGCTGGTCACCACATCATCGACCGAGAACCAGGCGTAGGCGATACCCATCAAGATCAGTCCCGCGGTCACCACACTCCGGGTGCCCAGTTTGACGACCAGTTTGCCGCCGAGCACCGACCCGATGATGATCGCCACCGCGACCGGGATCAGCCGCACACCCGCGCCGAGCGGTGTGTAGGACTTGAGGAATTGGAAGTATTGCGTCACCAGGAAGGTGAAGCCGTTCAGCGTGAAGAACGTGATCGTGATGGTGCCGCACGCGGCGGAGAACCGCAGATTTCGGAACAGCCGCACGTCGATCATCGGATGCTCGGTATTCAACTCACGGAACACCAGGACGACCAGCAGCACCGCGGACCCCGCGAAGCCGAGCAGACTCGCCACGCCGAGCCACCCGCGATTCGGCGCCTCGATAATGGTGTAGACCAGCAATCCGATGGCCACCGTGGACAATACGAGGCCGGGATAGTCCAGCCCGGGTGCCCGGGGGTCCCTGGAGTTCGGCACCACCAGCGCGACCAGCAAGATGCACAGCGCACCGACCGGTACCACGACGACGAACACACTGCCCCACCAGAAGTGGTCGAGCAGCAGTCCGCCGATGATCGGTCCGAGCACCACGCCGATCCCGGATACCGCGCCCCATACGCCGATGGCCGCCGCGCGCTCGCGGCGTTCGACGAACACATTGGTCAGGATCGACAGCGTGGACGGATAGATCAGCGCCGCACCCAGACCCATCACGGTGCGCGCCGCGATCAGCTGCCCGGTCGAGTCGCACAGCGCGCCCGCGCCGGTGGCCACGGTGAACACCACCAGACCGGCCAATAGTGTGCCGCGCCTACCGAATCGGTCGCCGAGACTGCCCGCCGCGAGCACCAGCGCCGCGAAGGTCAGCGCGTAGGCGTCGACGATCCATTGCAATCCGCTGGTGCTCGAGCCGAGTTCGCGTACCAGGCTCGGTAGCGCGAGGTTGACGATCATCGCGTCCATATAGATCGCGATGACGCACAGGCACAGCACGGCGAGCACGAGCGATCGTGATCGCGATGTCGTTGCGGTCATGAGATATGAACTCCTGCTTCGTCGTTCGCGCGCATCGCGGTGGCGACGAGCGCGGCCTGGAATGACAGTGCGATCACGTCGTTTGTCACCAGCACCGCACCGCGGACCAGATCACCGACGACATATATCCCGCGCACCGGCGCGCCGAACGCGTCCAGCGGCTCGAAGGTGCTCACCTCGATACGGACCCCACCGTGTGGGTGGGCGGTGAGCAGACCGTCGTCCAGCAGTCCGGCGAGCACGGGCTGGGTTCGCAGCGCCGCGATATCAGTGCCCGCACCGGTCGCATTGATCACCACGTCCGCGAATTCCGTTGTGCCGTCGAGGTGTATCGCGAATCCATGGTCGACACGTTCGACCGCGTGCAGTCCGCCGAATACGCGCAGTCGCCCCGCACCCATGGCCGCGAGCACCCGCCTGGCGGTTTCGGGCGGGATGGGTGCGCCGTGCACGAGCAGCGGCGTCAGCCACTCGGCGAAGAATTCGGTGCGGTCCTGCTCCACGAGCAGCTGCCAAGCGGGCAGCAACATCGGCGACGCGCCGTTGACCACCTGCTGCCATCCGCGCTCGATTCCCCCGTCGAGCCCCGCCAGCTCATGCTCGAGCATCGCCCGGGTGGTCGGACCGCAGTCACGCACCTCCGACCAGTCCGGCGGTTCGGTCGAGGCGGCCGCGATATCGGCCATCAGCGCCCGGCCGAAGTCGACCAACCGCAGCATTCCGGCATCGACCGCCCGCTGCATGCACTGCTCGACGTGCGGAATGGGTGCGGTGGTCTCCGGACCGCGCAGCCGCGGCAGCCGTCCGGACCGCGAAGCCAGCAGAACCGGGCCGGTGTGCCCCCGCGCGGCCAGTGTCAGCGCGGTATCGATGGCGGTGAGCCGGGTGCCGAGCACCGCGACGCGCGCATCATCCGGCAGCGCGGGCAACTCCCACGGATCGGCGAAATAGCCCGGCACGCCGACCAGATCCGGAAAGCGATCCGACTGCGGCAGCATGCCGACACAGATCGCGACGCGATCGGCCGCGAGCACGCGCCCGCTCGCACACTCGACCCGCCACCGCCGCGTATCACCGACCGCCACCCGGATCGCCTCATCGACCACGACATCGAGCACGACGCCCGCCGCGGTCGCGTCCTGCACCGCCTGATCGAACATGTCGCGCACATATCTGCCGAACAAGGCGCGAGCGGGAAATTCCGCGACCGGCTGACCGGCTGCCGCTGCCTGATCGGTCAGCCAGCGCTGGAATTCGTCCGGATCGGCGAGATTCAGGCTGGACTTGGCAGCCCGAGTGTTGATCAGGTGTGTCGGCTCGGGTGTGCCGAATGGCAGCCGCGTCGCGGCCGGATCGCGGTCGACGACGACATATCGGGTGCCCGCGGGCAATCCGGGCAGCAGTTGCCTGGCCAGCGCCGTGCCCGTCGGTCCGCGCCCGATCTGGACGATCACCGCGTCCTCGGCCTCGGAAGTCATGGGTTCAACCTCGAATTCTGGTCTGCGGCAATGGTTGTCAGGTGACGATCAGCGGCTCGCCCGCCACGAACCGATCCAGCGGTCCGGCGATGCCGGTGCGCGACGGCGGATGGAAGGCCAGCGCACGACAGGCGGTGTAGAGCAGCGCGCTGGAACCCACCATGAAGGCGACGCCGCCCAGCAATTCGGTCGCCAGTGCCGAGGTCCGCTCGACGGCGCGCTGCACCGCGAATCGGACATGCAGTGCCCGCGCGACGGTGCTGGGTTCGCCTGAGCCCTCCATGATTTCGGTCGCGACGGCCTCGATGGCGGCCATCGCCGTCTCCAACTCACCCACCAGCAGCATCCGGTCGGCGGCGGTGCCGCGCCCCTGCTCCGATACCCGCTCGACCAATCCGCTGGCCATGCCCAGATAGCAGGCCGATACCAGCAGCTCGAAGGTCAGCCAGCCGGCGGTGAGCGCCGCATTGAGGCTGTCGGTCTTGCCGAAGAACGACACCGAATCGTCGGTGATCTCGACATCGGTCAGCACGACTTCTTCGGTTTCCGAGCCGGGAAAGACCAGCCCGGTGCCCAGCGGGCGCACCTCGATACCCGGTGACGTAGCGGGGATGACCGCCAACGCCAACTCCGCTTCGTCGGCACCGTCGGGCCGCAGCAGCACGCTGGCGGTGAGAATGTCCATGGACCGCGACAGACTGCACGGCTTCTTGCTGCCGTTGAGCTTCCACCCGCCCGGTATCCGCTCACCACGCAGCGTCGGTGCGATGACACCGGCACCCGGAATCCCCTCGGCGAAGGCCGATGCCAGATAGAGCCCACCCGCCGCGACCATCCCGAGCATGGCCTCGGTGCCGGGGCCCGGTGGGATCGCGGCGACCGTGCACGAATGCATATTCACCGCGATCGCCAGTGACGGCGACCGGCTGCCGAGCACACGGTGGATATGCGCGGCCTCCAGCAGTGAGGCGCCGAGTCCGCCCGATGCCTTACCGACGAGCAGTCCGGGGCCGCCGAACTCGCGGAAGATCGACAGCCCCGGGCTGTCCTTGGATTCGAGAACTTCCAGCGGCACCTCGCGCAGTTTTGCATCGAGTCCGGGGACAAATTGTTCGGCCGTTTCGCGTTCCCGCGCCATGAATCGCATTGCATTCTCCAGTGATCGAGCTGAGTCGTTGATCCCCCCGTGTGTGTTGGGTCAGATGACGAAGAGTTCGTCGGCGAGCATTTCGTCGAGGCTCTTCTCGAAGGCATGCGCGATCTGATCCAGGTCTTCGGTGCTGTGCGCGGCGCTGATCAGAAAACTGTGCAGTTCCGGCAGATACACCTGGTGCTTGCGCATGTAGTAGGCCAGGGCGATGGTGGCCTTGAAGTTGCTGCCCGCCATGCGTTCTCGGTACAGGCCCGCCTCGCGGTGGCTGAAGTTGAGCGAGAAGATCGAGTTGCGGGCATTGATCCGGCAGGCGATATCGCGCTGCTCGGTGGCTTCGCGCATCATGTCGGCGAGACGCTGGGTGTTGTCCTCCAGTTCGATATAGATTTCCTGGTGCTCGCGCAGATAGCGCAGTGCGGCGAGGCCGGCCGCGCAGGTGAGCGAATTACCGCTGAGCGTGCCGCCCGCGAAGACCTTGTTCTCGTAGTCGTAGAACGGATCCTGCGAACTCTTTGCCATATCGATGATCCGCGCGTCACCGACCACTGCACCGCAGGGCAGACCGCCGCCGATCACCTTGCCCAGACAGGTGACGTCGGGATGGATATCGGCCAGTACCTGCACGCCGCCGTAGGCGACGCGGAATCCGGAGACCACCTCGTCGAAGATCAGCGGAATATCGAGTTCGGTACACAGCCTGCGCAATTCGGCCAGGAACTCGCTGTGCAACGCGACCACGGACGTGGGCATCGGCTCGAGGATGACGCAGGCGAGTTCGTCGGCGTGCTCGCGGAGCCGGGCCAAACCGGGGATGTCGCCGTACTGCAGCACGACGGTGCTGTCCACGCTGCCCGGATCCGAACCGAGCGATCCGGCCACCGGCGCGGGACGGTCACGGTCGCCGGCGAAGCGGAACCAGGAACTGACCATGCCTTGATCGGAGAAGCCGTGGTAGTGCCCCTCGAATTTGGCGACCACATGCCTGCGTCGATACCCGCGGCACATCCGGATGGCGAACAGGATCGCCTCCGTACCCGAATTGCACAGGACGGCCTTTTGGGCGGCGGGCAGCGCGTCGACGAGTAGTTCGGCCAACTCGATTTCGGACCGGTTGCCGATGCCGTTGACCAGCCCCCGCCGCGCGCCGTCCGCGATCGCGGCATTGATCGCGGGATGCGCGTAGCCGAGCAGGTGCGGACCGTAACCGCCGGATAGGTCGATGTATTCGTTACCGTCGAAGTCGCGCACCTTGCCGCCGGTTGCCTCCTCGACGAATACCGGGAAGCCGCTCGGAAAGAAGTACCGGTCGATATGCGTCGGCGCGACCAGTGTGTCGTGGGCGCGGTCCCGCAATGCCAGTGAGGTCGGCATCTGCTGCTGGAAGCTGTTCGCGAAGCGCCGTTCGACCTCGGCGTTCATATACGGCGAGTAGCGGTCGGTGAATTTGCGCGCGTTGGCCCAGATGTCGATCTCGGGATTGATCTGGGAGGCGAAACCCTCGCAGGAGAGGAAGACGAGTTCGACCTTGGTGAAGTTGGTGGTGTACTGCGAATCATATTTGCGCAGAACAGCACTCACGTCGTTGAAATAGGAGACGGTCGACCACTGACTCGAGCTGGTGTCGAAGTGATAGCGCAGCACTTCGGCCATCTCGGTCCGATAGGACTCGCGCCCGCGCTCGAGTTTTTCGTTCGCCACCACGAAGTACCGGGTGAACCGGTCGATCGCGATATCCCACTCTTTGCGGGTGCACGCGTAGTAGAACGAGGACAGGCCCCACTTCTCGTCCTCGCTCAACTCCACCGTGACGCCGTAGTCCAGCAGGACCAGCTTGCCGTCCGGGGTGAACAGGACATTGCCCGGATGCGGATCACCGTGGCACATGCCGTGCATGTACAGCATCGTGTAGATCACGTCCTGTAGCCGCTGCGCCAGCCGTTCGCGCGGGAAATCGACTGTGGCGGAGTCCTTTCCGGGGATGCCGTCCATATATTCCATCACCAGCATCCGATCGGTGACCAGCTCCGGCAGCGTCTGCGGCACCAGCACATACGGGTGCGATACGAAATTGGCGCGGATCCGCTCCTGCTGTTGCGCCTCCAGGGTCATATCGGCCTGCGGCCGCAGCAGCCGTGCCACCTCGTCGAATCGCTTGGGCAGGTTCAACTCGCGCACGCGAGGCGTGGTCCGGTGCACCAGCTTCAGCATCGAACCGATCGCGCCGAGGCTGTGGTCGATCTGCTCGGGAACTCTGTTCTTGACCAGTTTGACCGCGACCCGGCGGCCGTCGAGCAGCTCGGCGAGGTGCACTTGCGCCACCGACGCGCTGGCCACCGGCCGCAGATCCAGCGTGCGGAAGGTCGCCGCCAGCGGTCCGCCCAGTTCCCGCTCGATGGCCGCACGCGACTCGGCCGGCGACATATGCGGCGTCCGGTCCTGCAGCACCCGCAGCGTATCCACCCACGACGGTGGCAGCAGATCCGAGCGGGTCGCCGCGATCTGGCCCATCTTGATATAGATCGGCCCCATCCGAATAAGGAATTCCAGGATCGCGTCGGCGCGGCGCTGTTCGGCGTTCCGACCGCGCTCGCGGATCGACGTGATCGAATACTCCATGGCGCCGAGTGCGGTGAAGGTCGCCGCCTTGGCCAGATGTCTGAGCATGGTCCACCTGTTCCGGTCGGGCGTCAGAAGACGAAAGAGAAAGCGCCGAAGGACATTCCGGCGCTGCCGACCCAGCCGACCGCGCGATCGCCGGGACGCAACCGGTCCTGCTCGATCGCGGAGGCAATGGCGGTCGGCACCGAGGCGGACACGATATTCCCGGTCCGGTCGTAGACGTGGTGTACGGCGTCGCCGAGCCCGACCTTGTCGGCCATGCCCTGCCAGTACCGCTTGCTGGAGGCATGGGTGAACAGCGTCGATACCTCGTCGGTGCGCACCTCGAGCCGGTCGAACACCCCGAGCGCATCCGCAGCGCCCATCTCGTGCATCTCGAATCCGTAGGAGGTGAAGAAACCGACACCGTTGGCGGCCAGCTTGTTCGAGGGCTCGCAATAGCCCTCGTAGCCATCGAGGGTCACATTGCACAAGGCCGCCAGATCGGGACGCGAGGCGAACCGGAACTCCCACGGCTCATTGTCCTCGGCGGTGAGCACGGTCGCGGTGGCCGCCTCGCCGAGGGTGTATGCCGGGAACGTCGATTCCAGCGCCTCGAGCCGCGGCATGCGGAACAGGTGCGGGAACACCACACCGCCCCAGCGCAGGTTGCACTCCGCGTTGACGATCAGCGCGTTGCGGAATTCTCCTGTGCGGAACAGGGATTCGGTGACCTGCACCGCCCTGGTCCAGCTCATGCAGGCATCGAGGATGTCGAAGCAGTGCGGGTTGTCCAGCCCGAGCGCGGCGGCCGTATGGTAGGCCCCGCCCGGTTCGATGAATCCGCGGCCGATCCCGGTATAGATCAGCAGGTCGATATCCCGCGGCCGCAACTGCGCCCGTTCCAGCGCCGAGTTCGCCGCGTCGCGCAGCAGCTCTATCGGGCGCTCCCCCTGATCGAGCCATTGCCGCGACGCCGAGCCCGCGTACCGCAGGTAGTAGTCGACCTTGCGCAGGGCGTCGTCGAGATCACCGGTGAAGCTGTCCGCGCTGTGGGTGGCGATCAGGTCGGTGATGTCGGCATTGGTAACGGTCCGGGAGGGTAGTGCGGCGGCCGCCGATCGGAGCCTCATCTCGCTGCGCTCCTGACCCCGGTGGGATCCTCATCCTGTGGCGCGCTCACAACATCATCGACGGCCGGTGTCAGATGGTCCGCGATGATCCGGGTCATCGCCGCGATGGAGGTCGCTTCCCACATCAGTTCCGGCGGGAACCGCTTGCCCGACCACATTTCCAACCGGTCGTGCAGGTTCATCTGGTCCACCGAGCCGAGCCCGTGCTCGGCCAGCGAACGAGCCGAGTCGAGCCGCGGACCGTCCGACCCCAGATTTTCGGCCATCCATTCCTGGATCTGGGTGAGCAGCCCCTGCTGTACCAGCTCGCGCATCGACGGCGTTGCCGACATGCCTGTGTCGGCGGATGTTTCGATGGTCACCATGCCCTCCCAGCGGTGGACCTCGGCGAGCGCACCCGCGAGGAAGTCGGATTTACATTGCTGGCGGCGAAGTTTGCCGCTCGTGGTGCGCGGAATCGTGCCCTGGCCGATGAATACGATGGCGACGGGCACGATCGCGTGCTTACGCGCGACCGCGTCGTGCACCGCGGTGACCAGCGCCTGCGGGCTCGGGCCCGCGTCCGCCCGGTACTCCGCGACCAGGACCAGGTTCTCCTGACCGTCACGTTCGACCGAGAAGGCGATGACCGCTCCGGCCCGCAGCGATGCCACGCCGTTCACCACGGTGGTCTCGATATCCTCGAGGTAGTAGTTCACGCCGTTGACGATCATCAGGTTCTTGACCCGGCCGCAGATATACAGCTCACCGGCGTACCAGAATCCGAGATCCCCTGTGCGCAAATAGGTTCGGGCGTCGCCCTCGCCGGTGATCCGAGCACGGAAAGTACGTTCGCTGTCCTCGGGGCGATTCCAGTAGCCCGGTGACACGATCGGTCCACTGACCCAGATCTCGCCGACCGCGCCGTCGGCCGTTCGCTGTCCGGATTCCGGTGTCACGATGGCGATGTCGGTGCGCATGACGGGAATTCCGCAGCCAACCAATTCGGTCCCGGGAGCATCGCCGACGGGCACCACCTCGCGCGCGCCGAGTGCCGTCGTATCGAAGCTCGTCGCGGCAAACTCGACACCCGAAGTCCCCGAGGTGACCTTGAGGGTGGCCTCGGCCAGGCCATATCCCGGCGTCAGCGCGGTCGGGGGCAGGCCGTGCGGCTCGAACGCGGCGCGGAAGCGGTCGAGTGTGGCCTTGCGGACGGGTTCGGCGCCATTGCTCACCAAACGCCAACTGCTCAGGTCGAGTTCGGCGCGTTGTAGCGGTGTCGTCCGGTCCACGCACAGGTCGAATGCGAAATTCGGTGAGCCACTGTGGGTTCCGTGATAGGCAGCGACCGCCGACAGCCAGCGGATCGGGTTCTTGACGAATGTGGACGGCGCCATCAGGACCGCTCTGGTCCCGGTGAATACCGGCAGCAACACGCTGCTGACCTGCCCGAAGTCGTGGAAGTGCGGTAGCCAGGACACCACGACACTTTCGGTATCGACGCCCCAGCCATACACCAACTCGGCGCACTGGTGCAGCATCATTCCGTGTTGGATGATCACACCCTTCGGCACCGAAGTAGACCCGGACGTATATTGCAGATAAGCGATATCCGTCTCCGCGATTTCCATTTCGACAGCATGTTCCGATGGTTCCGTTATTGCGTCGGACGCAATTCTGGGTAGTCCCGCGATGTACCACTCGTCATCGAGCTCTGCCATTCCTCCGACAATATCGCCGGTGCTCAATACAATGCTCGCCTCGGCATCGCGGGCAATCGTGTCGACCTGTTCCAGCACATTGGGTTGCGGCGGGAACAGCGGTACGGCGATCACGCCCGCGTACAGGCACCCATAGAACGACACCACATAATCGAGGCCCGGCGGATGGAGCAGCAAGGCCCGATCACCAACCGCGACCTCCCTGGTCAACTGGTATGCGATCGCCTGCGCACGCTGCTGGAGTTCCCCATACGTCAGCGCCTCGACTTCCTGTCCCGCGCTGTCGAGGAATACGAAAGCGGTTTCCGCGCGATGCGTTTCCACTCGCGCATTCAACAGGTCGACCCAATTACGACAGTCCGCGTCAGGAATCGACGGTGAATTCTTCATGAACACCCCTGAGTCATGCATATGCCCCGCGCGATGGACAGCGGAAGTCTCTCCACGGAATTGTCCGCTTCATCGTTGAAGCCTGCGCCATCCAGAGATACGAGCACTGATCGCGAAGCTATCGCCGACATTAGCGGAGCCTAAATCGGGCGTCAACCGTGACAATCTGAATTCAGTAATATGACATCCATGTTAAATGACGCGTGCCGGGGCGCCCGCAGAGACGGCGTTGCCAGTTCGGCCGACCGCGCCGCCCACCCGGCAGACGGCTCTGACCAGGCACTCTGATTACAAACCGGTCGGTTGGTCGCCACGCGTTAACGCATTGTGCCCCAATAGGTTTCGGGACTGTTTACCCAAAGCGGCCGCCCGCCAGGGCATTTCGCCGCTAATGTCGGAGCGCATGACGAACACCAGTGAAGTGGATGACCTCGTTCTCACTCCCGCGGTGGAACTCGCGCAACGTATCCGCGGCCGGTCGCTATCACCGGTCGAAATCGTCGATGCGTACCTGAAACGCATCGATGCCCATAACACCGCGATCAACGCCTACGTGTGCGTCCTTGCCGATCAAGCCAGAGCGGCGGCGCTAGCGGCCGAAAAGGACGTGATCACCGGGCGATTACGGGGACCTCTGCACGGCGTCCCGATCGCCGTCAAGGATCTGTTCGATTTCAAGGCAGGCGTGCCGAATACCTTCGGCGTCAAGGAATTCCAGGCATATGTGCCCGCGGAAACCGCGCCGCACGTGACCAGACTCGAGCAGCTGGGCGCGATCGTCCTCGGCAAGACGAACACCCCCGAGTTCGGGCATAAGGCCACCACCGACAACCGACTGTTCGGCCCAACCAGCACACCGTTCGCGCCCGGACACAATGCGGGTGGGTCCTCCGGCGGCAGCGCCGCGGCCGTCGCCGCGGGTATGTGCGCACTGTCGCAGGGCTCCGACGGCGGCGGCTCCGTGCGTATTCCGGCCGCGATGTGCGGCGTCGTCGGCCTCAAGCCTTCTTACGGACTGCTCGCCGGTATCGTGCGACCGGACGCGTTCTTCACCCTCGATCCGTTCATGGGCAATGGGCCATTGGCCAGGTCGGTCGAGGACTGTGCGCTCATGTTGGACGCGATGGCGGGCTTCGACGCGCGGGATCCGGGCAGTGTCCCACTCCCCGAACAGCGCTACCGCGACGCCGTCCTCGCCCCCGTCGCCGGCTTGCGCGTCGCGTATCTGCCTACACTGGGCGGCTTTCCGGTGGCCGAGGAGGTGCGTGCGGTCCTCGACGAGTCGGTACGCGCGCTCGAAACGGCGGGCGTGACCGTCGAGATGCCGGAGGTGACACTGCCCGCGCCGCATCAGGAGATCACCGATCTGTGGATGCGGCTGACCGGCTCGGCGATGGTGTGTCTGATGGAGATGTTCGGCGATCTCGGTCTCGATCTGCGCGCGGTGGCCTGGGCGGACCTGCCACCACACTTACGCGCCGTCGCCGACCGCGGCTTCGCACTGAGCACTGTCGAGAACCGCCGAGACCAGTTCCTGCGCACGGCGGTTTTCGACATGATCAACGGCGTACTGGAGGACTACGACGCGATCGTCACCCCCACAACCGCGGTAGCGGGCGTCGCCAATACCGAAGACGGCTGGACCGTCGGCCCGGACACCGTCAATGGCGAGTCGGTGGATCCATTGCTCGGCTGGTGCCTCACCCACCCGTTCAACTACAGCGGGCACCCGGCGATCTCGGTACCCGCAGGCACAAGTCCAGTTGGACTGCCGGTGGGAATGCAGATCGTCGGCCGCCGCTTCCGCGACGACACCGTACTCGGCCTCGCCGCAGCCTACGAACGAATCCGACCTTGGCAGCACAACTATCGAAAGCTGTTCGTCTGATCGGGTGAAATCGCCGGCCGCGCAGCGAATGCCGAATCGACGTGTCCGCACCGACCGGTAGGTCGTGAACGGAGAACAACCGACCCGTATCGACGAGCCGGTTGTTCCGCATGCGCGACGCCTACGCCGTGCAGGACCAGGGTCGGGGCCTTCGCTCGCTCATGGCGATGTCAGCCGATCTGAGTTGCGAGTGGGGCACTGATGTCACCCGCGGCGTGCAAGGTGTTGTATGCCTGTGCCAGAGCGGCGATCCCGACCGGGACGCCAACCACCAGACCGCCGATGATCGGGCCCACCGCTGCCCCGATCCCCAGGCCAGGGATACAGCCACCGATCGCGCCGACGACCGCGCCGACGACGCATCCACCCACGAGCCCCACCACGCCACCGGCCATGGTGCCCATTGTCACGGCCAGCATGAATTCGTTGCCCGCCTGACTCAGCGCATTGTCGATATCGGCCTGCGGATTGGCACCGTCGACTGCCGCAACCGAGGTCAAATCTCCGAGAGACGGTGAAAGCGGCTGCACCGCAGTAGTATTCGTCTGATCCTGCGTCACCGGCAGCATCGACGGCATGGCGCTGCTCGAGGTGTCGGCGCTGAGCATGGTCGGTTCCGTTTCTGCGGCCGTCAGCGTGGTCGGCGCGGGGGCGGCCGTAGCCACCTCTGCGGTGAGGGTCATCAAGGTCGCGGTCATCGCGGAAGCGACGATGATGCGGGTACGGTGGTTCACTGGATCTCCTACAGACAACATGGTTTCTGTGCTACCAGCCGAAATTTACTGTGTAGCAAGGTGATCGGAGGGCGAGACGATTGCAGGACGCTTGCCCCCGATCACGTTCGAGGCCGCGCGGATTACGCGGATTCCGGGGCGGGTTCCAAGACGACGAAGATCTTGGAGGAGGGCTCGAGCGTCTCCCATTGCCCGGTGAATCCGCGCGGGAACAGGAATGCCTCACCGGCGCGGAACACTCGCCGCTCGCCCGTATCGTCGATCACAGCGACACTGCCGGTGAGCATTACGCAGATCTCGTCGACCGGGTAGTCGACCACCCGCAGCACACCCGGTTGTCCCTCCCAGGCACTGCCGATCATGCGGCCGGTGGCGTCGGAGCAGCCGCGCCATTCGACTTCCGCCCAGTCTGCGGAGGCGGTCCAGCCGTCGGGCCACTCGGGCACCACTCGGGTGCCGATGCCCAAACCGATGGCGCGCACGTCCTTGACACCGATGGTCATGAGTTTCCCTTTTGCGCTTCCAGGACCGCGCCGAGCCGGCGCAGTGCGTTGTGTGTGATCTGTTCGGTGCAGAAATCGCGTTCGATGAGGCCGTTGACCCATTCGCACGATCCGGCGTTGACAACCGTGCCCGCGCCGCGGGTGAACACGCCGACCATGCCCGCGCCGTAGTGGCGATCACGCTGGTATTCGGGTACGTCGTCGCCATAGAGGAACGGGAGCAGCATGTCCGCCTCGAACGCCGGTGCGCCGAGCGGGACCTCACCGTTCCATCGGTCTTCCGCGCCGACGACGGCCGGAGCCAGCGCCAGGATCTCCAGGGTGTCCGGAGCCCCGTCTTCGAAGGTCGGGTAGGGCAGCCCCTTCCGGAAGGTGTAATCGACACCGTCGAGTTCGAAAGCCGCGGTGCAGACCGGAGCGCCACCGATCACGTCGCCGTAGTACAGATCGGTGCCCTCGAAAAGCCAATGCTCGGGCCGATATACGGTGAATCCGCCGCTGGAACGTGGTACCGCGTTGCCATACCGGCTGTACACACCACCGAAACCGGTCAAACCCATGGTCTGTGCGCCCGGGCGACCGACGATCGGAGCATCCCACGCGGTAGTGACCCGGCTCGGATCGGTGGCATGGAGCGGGTCGAAGGCGGGGATCTTGTAGCAGGTTTGGGTAGCGCCGGTGTCGTCGAGGCGGACCTGCCAGAGGAAGTTGCCGGCGAAGCGGGCGACATTGCCCCCGTTGTCGACGAAATCGTCTACGGTGTCCCGCATTTCGGCTGTCCAGTACTCGTCGTGCCCGACGATCACCAGGCATCGGTAGTCACTGAGCGATTCCGGACGGAAGTGCAGGTCGTCCTGGGTCAGGTAGTCGAAGTCGTAGCCATGGCTCTCGGCCCACACCACGAATGGCCGCTCGTAGGTTGCCCAGAACGCGTCGGCGTGATGGCGGGAGTAGCCGCTGGCGAACGCCCACTCGTACGCCTCGTGATGTGGCTGCCAGAACGGTGGCGGTGTGTACTCGTGTCGGCTGCGCGGTGCGCCAACGGGTTTGCGCAGCATCCCCCGGGCGATAGGGCGTTGCGTGGACACCACCGGCGCGGGGATGTCGACCTCCGGATCATCACCGACCCCGCGGTAGTGATTCGCGCCGCCCCAGTCGTTGTATGCGGTCATCGTGGCGGTGGTGAGCATCAGCGCGTATCGGGTACGTCCGGCGACGGCGGACCGCAGGACGAAGAAGTGTTCGCGCTCATAGACCCGGCCTTCGACCTCGATCCGCGCGATCACCAGGTACATGCCCGAGCGCCACTCCTCGGCGATGGGGATGCGCACCGCAACGGGCCAGCCGCAGCCGACGGCGTAGCTGTCGGCCGGGGTCGGGTGGGACTCGCCGGGCAGGTCGTCGAGCCGGTACACGATCTCCGGATGCGCTCCGTCGCGCACCACTTCCAGGCTGTAGCGTTCGGCGGTGGTGTGCACGTGCACCGCGACCGAGTCTCCCGCGGTGTAGGAGAATTGGTCTGTGTAGCAACAGATTTCGGGTGTCGAAGGATCGCCCCCGGGGATCTCGCACTGCCATCCCGGCACGGACCAGGCGTGTCGCGGAAGCCGCTGCTGTTCGGTCATCGAACCACCTCTGCTGTGGGTAGGGTTTCGGTATTGCCGGATAGGCGCCGGTATCGATCGGGTGCCGCGGTGCGCAGCCACAATGCTCGTCCGACTCCGATTGCGAATCCCACCGCCAAGGGCGACAGCATGATCGCGTTACCCACCGGTCCGAGGCCGGTCAGCATCGGCATGTTCTTCATGAGCAGCGCCATCACGACAACGAGCAGAATCGTCGCCAGTCCTGGTGCGATCAGCCTCTGCCACAGCGTTTCCCCGCCCGGGGCGTGCCGCAGGTAGCGGATCACGGCGATGCAGACGGCGATCTCGAGCGCCATCACACCGACCAGCGTCGGGGTATTGGTCCACAGCACGATCTGGGTGTAGGGGTCAAGGGATGTCAGGCCGAAGCCGATCAGAGTGCAGACCACCACCAGGGTGTGCACGAGCCCGGCCGACTGCGGGGTCTTGGTTCGTGCTCCGGTGCGGCTGAACCACGCCGGCAGCACCCCGTCACGGCCGAGCGCGAACAGATACCGGGCCCCGGCATTCTGCAGCGCGAGCGCGCCGGCGAAGAAGCTGGTGATGATGAGCACCTGCATGACCGAAGTCATTGTCGCGCCGACATATTCGGTATTGAGGTCGAACACCAGCTGAGCCGGGTCTCCGGCCAGGAGTGCGGCCAGGCGGCTCGGGCCCGCGGCCATGAGAATCGCCCAGGAGATGAAGGTGTAGACCACCGCCAGCACGACGATCGCGATATAGGTGGCGCGCGGGACGGTGCGCTGGGCGTCTCGCGCCTCTTCGCTGTAGATGGCGGTCTGCTCGAATCCGATGTACACAACGAAGGTGATCGCGAACAGCGCGCCGATCGATGCCGTCATCAGGTGCGCGGGATTGAAGCTGTCCGCCGAAAGCCCTTCGTGTCCACCGCGGATCAATACGGCGATGGCGAGCACGAACAGGACGCCCACCTCGGTCAGCAGCAAGACCGCCAGCACCTTCGCGCCGATATCGACCTTGAGGTACGACAGCAGCGCGACAACCGATCCGAGAACGACCGCCGTCATCTGCCACGGCACGGAGACTCCGATGAGCAGGGCGATTCCCTCGGATGCGAAAACACCTGTGGCGGCGAGGAATCCGATCTGGCCGAGGGCGTAGGAGAGATAGGCGACCATGGCCGACCCGGCGCCGATGGTGGGTCCGATGCCGCGGCTGATGTAGGCATAGAAGGCGCCGCTGTTGCGGACATGCTTGCTCATGGCAGTGAAGCCGACGGCGAACACGACGTACACGATCCCCGCGATCAGATATCCGGCAGGCGCCACCTGACCGGCGATCAGGAACCCTAGCGCCGCGAAACCGGCCATGACGGTCAGCGGTGCGGCGGCGGACAGTACGAAGAACACCAGATCGGTAGTGCCGACGACGTCGGATCTGAGCTCGGTGGATGCGGGCTGCGTCCCGGCGGTCACACCGGTTTCGGAGTGTTTCAACGGATCCCTTCCGAGCGCGCCGACGAATTCCGGACGAGGCCCGCCTGATTGCAGGCCAGCACCGAGAGCAGTTCGTAGGCCGCGTGTGCTGCGGCGATCCCAGTGACCTCGGCGTGGTCATAGGCCGGTGAGACCTCGACGATGTCCGCGCCCACCACGTCGAGCCCGACCAGTCCGCGCAGGGTCGCGAGCAGTTCTCGGCTGGACAGGCCGCCGGCTTCCGGCGTGCCGGTGCCGGGGGCGAAGGCGGGGTCGAGCACGTCGATGTCGAGCGATACGTACACCGGACCGGTGCCGAGGCGCTTGCGTATTCGCTCCACAACCTGCACAACGCCGTCGTATTGATAGTCGTCGGCGGGCACCACCTGGAAGCCCAGGCACTCGTCGGACCGCAGATCATCGGAGCTGTAGAGCGGGCCGCGGACTCCGACGTGCAGGCAGCGATGCGGGTCGAGCAGACCTTCCTCCGCGGCACGTCGGAACGGAGTGCCATGGGTGAAGCGCGCGCCGAAATAGGTATCCCAGGTATCGAGGTGCGCGTCGAAATGTACGACGGCCACCGGGCCGTGCTGAGCGGCGACCGCGCGCAGCAGTGGCAGGGCGATGGTGTGATCACCACCGATGGTCAGCAGGCGTGTTCCTTTCGACAGCCAGCTTCGGGCCTCGCTCTCGATGGTGGCGACGGCTTCGTCGATGTCGAACGGATTGACCGCGATGTCTCCGGCATCGGCGACCTGGTGGACCGCGAACGGATGCACGTCCAACGTCGGGTTGTACGGTCGCAGGAGCTTGCTGGCCGCACGGACGTGTCCGGGGCCGAAGCGCGCTCCCGGTCGGTAGCTGACCCCGGCGTCGAAGGGAACTCCGACGATCGCGACATCGGTCGTAGCGACCTCGTCGACACGCGGCAGTCTGGCGAAAGTGGCCGGACCGCAGTACCGGGGAACTCGGCTCGCATCGATCGGGCCGAGGGATTGCTGGGATGACATGGCAAGATGCTAGGTGGGCCCCGGAGCCACCAACCATCGACGCAATGTGGAAACCTCAACGAACCTGATGGACACTGTGTCCATGCCTTTCACTGTCGCAGACCTGCTCGAACAGGCACAATTGCGGCTCGAGCTGATCGCCGGGCAAGACGCAGCCCACCGCACGATCGACGCCGCACATGTAACTGAGCTATTGCGGCCGGGTAGCTGGCTGCAGGGCGGCGAGCTGCTCATGACTGCCGGGTTGCAGTTGTCCACGGACGAAACACAATGGCGCGACTTTGTGCGTGATGTGGTCGACGGCGGGGCGAGCGCGCTGGCGCTGGGGCTGGGGCATGGCTTGCCGTATCAGCAAGCGCCGACCGCCCTCGTTGAAGCCGCTGAGGCCGAGGGGATTCCACTGCTGCTGGTGCCGGACGAGACTCCGTTCATTGCCATCACCAAGGCGGTTTTCGCGGCTCATGCCGCCGAAGAACGACAGGTGCTCGAACGCACGCTCGCCGTGCAGCGAAGGTTGACGGTCGCGGCGGCATCTGGGGGTGGTCTGGATGGACTGATCGGAGTGTGGTTCCAGCTGACGAGCCTGCCCGCGATAATCACCGACCCGCTCGGCCGGGCGATCGCCACCGTCGGCGACGAGACCGACCGTTTGATGGAAGCCGCACGCGGGCTCATCGATGAAATAGCACCGCACGGTCTGCGTGGCAGCTCGGTAGCCGACATCGCCGGACGGGCGCTCAGCGTGCAACCGGTCGGCGCCGGTCGGGTGCGCGGTTACGCCCTGCTGGTCGAAGCGGACGCCCGCGAAATCCGGCTCATGAAATCGGCCTTGACCTCATTGGTCACTCTCGAACTCGAGCAACGGTATCTGGCAGGCGACGCCGAACGGCGCGCCCGGGCGATGGCTCTCGATCAGGTCCTCGCCCCGAGCGCGGGCGCGAGCGCGATCCGAGACATGTTCGACCAGCTGGGCATTCGCACCAGTTCGGTCGTGGGACTGGCCATCGAACCCCCTGCGGGACGCACCGAAGAACTCGCCGCCGATCTGGCCTACGCGTTACCCGGCGGTCTGGTGCGCACCCTGGGTAGCGGCGTCGAAGCGATTGTCATCGACGGTACGGATCTGCCGTTGCTGCTCCGTCGCTTCGCCGCCGAACAACCCGCCGGTATCGGCGATACTGTCGCGCCCGAACTGGCGGCATTGTCTGTGCAGCAGGCGCGTTCGCTCCTGCCCGTGAGCGCTCGGCTCGGGCGGCCGGCCACGTCGCGAGAAGGCAGCACCAGCAGTCTGCTGCTATCGATCGCTTCCCCCGACGTGCTCACCGCGTTCGCCGAGAACACGCTCGCGCCGATCGATATCGCCGATCAGACCGGTGAACTGGTCACCACCCTCCGGGCTTGGCTCGATACGAACGGCACCTGGGACGCCACGGCCGAGCGGCTCGGCGTTCACCGTCACACCGTCCGCAACCGAATCTCCAAGATCGAGAAGCTGTTGCGACGGTCATTGGAGCCCGCCGCCACCCGGCACGAGCTGTGGCTCGCCCTCCAGGCTCGAGATACCCTCGCCGCGCCGGTCAGCGGTGCGCGCTCATGACGTGCTTGATGCGGGTGTACTCCTCCACGCTGTACATCGACAGGTCCTTGCCGTAGCCGGAGTGCTTGAATCCGCCGTGCGGCATCTCCGCGGTCAGCACCATGTGGCAGTTCACCCATACCGCACCGAAATTCAGCCCGCGCGCCATGCGTTCGACGGTGCCGTGGTCACGTGTCCAGACGCTGGACGCCAGCGCATAACGCACATCATTGGCATAGGTGATGGCCTGGGCCTCGTCGACGAACGGCTGGACCGTCAGCACGGGACCGAAGACCTCCTCCTGAACGATCGGATCGCTCTGGCACACTCCCGTGATGACGGTTGGCTCGACGAAGAACCCGCTGTCTCCCAACCGTTCACCTCCGGTCACGACCGTCGCATGAGAAGGCAGCGCGGCCAAGGTCCCCAGCACGGAATCGAAGTGGCGACGGTTGTTGAGCGGGCCGCAGAAGCTGTCCGGATCCTCGGGTTGCCCCGGCCGTAGGCTCCGGGCATTCTTCGCCAGCGCTTGCACCAGATCCTCATGGATGGATTCGTGCACCAGCACGCGTGTGACAGCGGTGCAGTCCTGACCTGCGTTGAAAAACGCCGCCTGCGTGATATCAGCCGCCGTGGACTCGATATCGACATCGGCGAACACCACGGCCGGAGCCTTGCCGCCGAGTTCCAGATGAGCGCGTTTGAGCCCGCGCGCGGCCGACTCCGCGACCGCCATCCCGGCTCGCACCGATCCGGTGATCGACGCCAAGCCCGGTTCCGGGTGCGCCACCAGCGCGGCGCCGCTCGTCGCGTCGCCGAGGATCACGTTGAAAACCCCGTCCGGCAACAGCCCCCGGGTCAGCCTCGCCAGCACCAGAGTGCTGTCCGGGGTCGTATCACTCGGCTTGAGGACAACCGTGTTCCCGGCGGCGAGTGCTGGACCGATCTTCCACATCGCCATGAGAAACGGGTAATTCCACGGCGTGATCTGAGCGACCACGCCGATCGGTTCGCGGCGGGTATACGAGGTGAACCCCTCGACGTATTCGCCTGCGGACCGGCCCTCCAACAGACGGGCCGCGCCGGCAAAGAACCTCAGCTGGTCGGCTCCCGCCGCAACCTCCTCCGCGGCGATCACAGCCTTCGGTTGCCCGGTGTTGCGGCATTGCGCCTCAACCAGCTCGAAGCTGTGCGCCTCGATGGCATCGGCCAGCTTCAGTAGAGCCGTCTGACGCTCCCGGGGCGTCGTTGCGCCCCAGCTCCGGAATGCCCGTGCGGCTGCGGTCACCGCCGAATCGACCTCTGCCGCGGTCGAAACCGGTACATGACCGGTGACGGTCTCGTCGACCGGATTCACCAGCTCGAGCACGTCCTCCGATTCCGAAGCCACAAACTTGCCGTCAATGAAATTCTCGAGCACACGACTCGCCATGTTTCAACTGTCCATCCATGTGGGGAGCGATCAGGTCGAGTGTGCGGAGCGATAGCCGCGCAGCG
This sequence comes from Nocardia sp. NPDC004604, assembly GCF_040609795.1. Lineage (NCBI taxonomy): Bacteria > Bacillati > Actinomycetota > Actinomycetes > Mycobacteriales > Nocardiaceae > Nocardia > Nocardia sp. NPDC004604. The sequence continues at coordinate 39,153 of NZ_JBEXLC010000018.1, read as the reverse complement.
CTACGACGCCGTGTACAACTGCCATGCGGTCTATTCGACGCTATGTCAGGCGATCGAGATCCTGCGAGGGGCGAATGCCCGCAGGCGCGTGACAGGCCCTCGATCCGGGTGGGATGGGGGTCGCTATTGCGTTCGGGGCCTGTAGGGGCGTGGTTTTCCCGTCATTCGCTGGCCGACCACAGCTGAGGCACGAATCGCCCTCTTAAAGGTGGGCTGAGCGCGAGACTGGCTCAGATCAGGAGGGTCGGGCCCAGCAGGGTTGCGGGCACCACAATATTTGGATAAGATAATATTGATATCATATAATATCAACTCGGTAAGATGCTTCGGGTAGCGTCTCGAGATCATTGCGGCTCCGGCCGGACGCCAGGCGCCACGATCTGGACTCCAGTCATGCGTTCCCGACTGGGCCGATGCTGATGACGCAGATTACTGAGCTTCATCCACTATCAATGGAGAATTTCATGCCGAATCCCGATCGTGTTGCCGTTGTCACCGGCAGTGGGCGCAGCATCGGCCGGGCGATCGCGCTGCGTCTGGCCGCGGACGGGGCGAAGGTCGTCGTCAACTACAAGAGCAATACCGAGGCTGCCGAGGAGGTCGCCGCTACGATCGAAGCAGCCGGTGGGCAGGCCACCGTCGTGCAGGCGGATGTGGCCGATCCGGCCCAGCTGACGTCGCTGTTCGATGCTGCGGAACACCGGTATGGCGGACTGGATGTGTTCGTGCACAATGCCTATGGGTTCGCTGCCGGTCCGATCGCTGCGGCGTCCGACGAGGACTACGCGCGGTCGTTCGGCGCCAACTCCCGGGCCACGTTCGTCGCGCTCCGAGAGGCCGCCAAGCGGGTACGCGACGGCGGCCGGATCGTGTACATTTCGTCGTCGGCCACCCGGGCGAGCGACCCGTCCACACCGCTGTACTCCGCGAGCAAGGCGGCGGGTGAACAGCTGGTTCGAGCCTTCGCCCGCGAGGTGGGGCCACGGGGAATCACCGTGAACAGCGTATTGCCGGGGCCAACGAATACCGATGCGATGCAGCCCATGAAGGAGATGCTGACGGAGCGGGTCGCCCGGACACCGCTGGGCCGCTTCGGTGAGCCCGAGGATATCGCCGATGTCGTAGGTTTCCTGACCTCTCATGATGCTCGATGGGTTACCGGTCAGAGCATCGCTGCCGACGGAGGCCTCACAGCGTGACAGGCAGGCCATGTACGGAGCGCCAGTACGAGAGCTCCTGTGCGCCAACGGGATCCGTGCCACCTCGGGACCCGCCCGCATTCCGTCGCGTTGGGGTCGAAACGTGATGGTTCTCGCCTTCCCCAAGGACGCGCGGTGCGCCTACGAAGTCCTGCGACGCAACGCGGTCCGAGGTGAATGTTCGCCCATCCGACCGAATTGTTCACGGTCGCCGAACGTCGACCGCTTTGTCAGAAAGGACCGGGCCAGATGGCCGACAGCAGTGCAGTATCGAACAACGAAAACGAATCAGCCGGAGTCGACTTCGACCAGGTGTACCGCGGCGAGACAGCCGCCCAGGGCTTGAGCTTCGAGCGGGTGCCCTGGGACATCGGCAGGCCGCAGCCACTGCTCGTGGAGTTCGAGAAGGCGGGCAGTATCACCGGCGAGGTTCTCGACGCCGGTTGCGGACCGGGCGACACCGCCATCTACCTGGCCGGTCTCGGGTATCGGGTAACCGGGCTCGACATCGCAGCCACAGCGATCGACCAGGCAAGCCGCCGGGCGGCCGAGCAAGGGATGTCGATGGTGTTCGAGGTCGCCGACGCAACCGTCCTCGATGGATACGACGACCAGTTCGACACAGTCGTCAGCAGCCAGCTCATTCACTGTCTTGATCCCGAGCAGCGCAGCGCGCATGTGGCCGCGCTGACCCGGGTGCTCAAACCCGGCGGCCGGTTGATCCAATTCAGCGCCAACTTCGCCGACGGCGTCGAAACCTTCGGGCTCTATTCCATCTCGGAGGACGAATTGCGTACCACGTTCACGGCGCCGGACTGGTCGATCGTCGGTTTGCGAGCCGGCCATATGGAGGGCACCAGGCCACCCGAGCAGTTGTTGAATCAGTTCGCACAGTACAACTTCCACCCTGAATTCACCGATGACGGACTGATGCTGATGCCCGTCTGGGCACTGGAAGCACGGCGACTCTGACGAACTCGCCCGTGCGGGTGGCTCGTGCAGCACCGATACGGCGCGGCATCGGCTGAGCTCGATCGGACGTTGACGCTGCGCGGCGCGTACGTCCTGGTGGTCGAGCTCAACCGAGCCGTCGCAATCGCCCAAGCCGGCGACCCCGCTGCGGCGTTGCGCGCCGTCGACCACCTCGACCTTGACGGCTACCTCTACTTTTACCCGACCCTCGGCGAGTTGTTTACGGCATCTCGGCCGTGATGCCGAGGCTCGAGCAGCGTTTCGCCGGGGCGTTCGAGCCGGCTACCTCGACCCCGAGCGGCGGTTCCCGACCCGGCGGCTCGAACAGACCTTCGATGAGACCGACACTGCGACTCACGCCTTGCTCGACACCGACCACACCGGAACCTCGGCAATTACGTCTTTGACTTTATATGAATCTCATATCTTATGAGATAGGCTGGTTCGCATCAGCCGGATTGATCCGGGACCAACTCGAGAAGGAGCTGCTATGTATCTCGTCACCGGCGCAACAGGGGTGATCGGTCGCCCGCTCATGGACACACTCCTTGCGAGCGGAGCGCAGGTCAGGGCGGTGACCCGACAGCCAACCGTGAGCCTGCCCCAAGGGGCCCACGCCGTGACACCCGACGATCTCGACTCCGCCCTGCAGGGCGTCGACTCCCTGTTTATTCATCCACGAGCGACCAAGGACGACATCGCGAGCCTGCTCGCTCACGCCGCCGAACACCGCGTCGGACGGGTGGTGGTGATGTCGGCGATCAACGCCGACGACGAAGTGTCGCTGCAGCCTTCATGGTTCAACGGCGACCGCAATACCGAGGTCGAACGCGCGGTTGTGAACAGCGGATTGCCGTGGGTGAGCGTACGGCCGAGTTCGTTTGCGATGAATACGCTTTCGATGTGGTCCGGTCAAGTGGCCAACGGCGACACGGTGTTCGGTCCATTCGCCGAATTCGCTGAGCCACTGATCCACGAGTGGGACGTCGCCGACGTGATCGCACGTGCCATGGTCGATGATTCACTGCTCGGCCGAAAGATCCCGATCACCGGGCCTGAGGCGCTGCGTATGGACCAACTTGTCGCCATCATCGGAGAAACGATCGACCGGCCATTGGGTTTTCAAGAGGTCCCCTCCGAGATGGCCGCCGAGGGCATGATCGCGCACGGACTCGACAAGCAGTTCGTGGACGCCCTGATGGCTCGATACGCCCGCGAGATCAAACGGCCGATCGCGGTGACCACCAATGTCGAAGACATCCTCGACCGTCCCGCTCTCCCGTTTGCCACCTGGGTAGCCGACCACAAGGATGACTGGTCATAGACCGCAGTATGCAGCTCCCGACGCATGGTGGAGGGTTGCACGGCGAAGCACGACCGCGCACTGTCACGCGTTCTACGTGGCTTCTCGGTGGATGAGAACGACTTCATCGAGCCAGTTTTCGCAGTCAAGGCGTGTGGTCAGCGCGTGTGTCCCCCTCCGGCACAGACACTATGCAGACGGGTGGTTGTGGAGCAGTTCGGCCACGACCACCCGTTTTTCGTGGTCGTAGGTGAGCTTCAGGCCGAGTTGTCGGTAGGCCTCGAGGTCGCCACGTGGGTCCGCGAAGCCTGCCCGCCTTCTCCGGGTCCATACAAATCACGGACCCTCTCGGCGAAAGAAGGGCTGCCGCGTCAGGGAAGCGTGTCGCCGGGCGCTACGTCGATCGCGGTTCGGTACACCATCGGTCGCGCGGTGACGTCGAGTTCGGGGTCGTTGTTCATCCGCTGGATCGATTGCTGCCACTCCGGATCGGTTCGCGCCGCATCCAGTGCCGTGCCGCTCGCCCATTCCGCGACATTGATGAACGTCAGCTCGGCGTTGCCACTCACCGCCTGGAGCATTCGGGCGCGAATGAATCCCGGTGCCGACGCCATACACCGAGCGTTGTCCTTCCAACGGCTCAGGAAGCGATCCTTCTGCGACATGGGCACGGAGAACGCGTTGATGAGTGTCACGGGCTGTTCGGTGCCGGAGGCCGTGTGGCCGGTAGGAAGCGTCATATTGTCATGCTATATGACAATCCTGTTAGTTTGCTACTGCGATGGCGCGCGGAATCAGCCAGCCATTGGATGGTCAAGTCAGTTCCCGCCACCCCTGGTCGGCCATCTGGTGCAGCGCTGCAGCCTCCCGGTATATCCCGGCCTCGTCGACGGCGCCACTGAAGGCGTGGCCGGATTCCAGCGACGGCGGCGCGCGGCCCGCGTTACCGAGGCCGCGGACGAAACCCCGCAACGGTAATCAAGCCGTAGCGACCGTCATTCCATGTCCGCCGCTACCCGATCCACTGACGACTGGCGACGATCAAGCGCAGCGGCACTCAGACAGCAGAAGGCAATCACGGCTGCGACGGTGCGTACAGCGTGCGAGACCTGCCAGCGATCACGCACTGTCGCCCAATCCGGCGGCGGCATCGAGACGATCCAGTCGCGCTGATCGGCGTTGATCGGCAGGTTGACGACAATCGTCAGGATCAGAACTCCGACGAACAGGACCAACGCGATAGACGGTAGCCAGCGCGCGGCGCCCTTCTTCCGGAAGGTCGCCACGACGAGAATCGCGGTCGCAAGCAGAGCGGGAAGCAGCGTCACCGTGGCGAGTACATCCAAGCCGATCAGCTCGATTTGCCGGACCTGCGCGTATACCGAACCGACCTGATCGCGCATCGAAAGTTCTAAAACGAGAACCGTAGTGAGGAACCCGGCGAAAACACCACTGAACAGCAGGCCGATCAGTCGGGCAATCCGGGCCAGCGGTGGTTCACGCTGCTGCTTCTCAGCGGCTAGCATGATCTCTCCATTCTTTGCATTTCGTAATATACGACATACATATTAGATATGAGATCTGCTACGTACCATATGATTTCCGTAACATTTAACGAAATCGTTCCTGGCGGCACCGCGTGCGGCCTGGCTCACCATCGCTTATGTCGTGCGCGAATCCTGTTCGTCCACAGCACCGCAAGCGAGCAGGCCGTTCGATGCGAGCCATCGCATCGCGCGCAAGGGGTGGGTTATTGTCATCTTATATGACAATATGACTAGCTTGCTACTGTTGATGCGTGCCGAATCAGAGGTTGGACGATCGAGGGGTGTTCCTGCTGTCCCAGATCGGCCATCACGTCTCGCGCAGGTTCACGACGCGGCTTGCCCCGCTCGGACTCGACCCAGCACACTTCGGGATCCTCAACCATCTCGCCGCCGCCGACGGGCGCAGCCAGCAGGAACTCGCCGACCTTCTGCATGTTCACCGCAACGCCATGGTCGGGCTCGTCGATGAATTGGAAGAACGGGGATTGGTCCAGCGCCGACCACACCCGGCCGACCGCCGCGCGCACGCGATCCATCTGTCCGATCGCGCACGCACGCTGCTCGCAGCCGCCGAGGTCGAGGCCAATGCGATCGAGGACGAAATTCTGGCCCCGCTCGACGAGGCCGACCGGACCCAGCTCAAGCGACTGCTGCGCCTCGTCTCCACACACGCCGGGTTGCCTCCCGGTGTACATCCCGGTCTGCAGCGCAGACAACACACGGCCCGCACCACATCAGCCGAACACGCCGGTCCAACAGGTAACGACCGGCCGACACCGTGACACTCGAGGAAGTAACGACTGATGCCAACCGCGGAACTCCCGACAGCAGGTCCTCACGCAGACGGTCCTGATCGCGAAGTCTGGTGCGACCCGCAGCCTGGTTACGCTGCTGCTGGCTGACGAAGGTCGCCAGCCGCATTCGCCTCGACCTACTCGGCTCGATCCGGGCCGGGCGGGAGAGTTAGCGGGCGAGTGGTGCCGGAGCCGGTCGTACCGAGTGGATCAATGCAGTTGGCGTCGTCGGCGCATGTTGACGCGCGGACACTGAATCGACTGAAGGCCGTTGCCGATCGCCGCCTGAGTCCGGACAAAGCAGCCACGAAGCACTTGGCATCCCGATTAGGAATCGTTTGCCGGGACGATCGGCACGTCGCCACCGGGTCCAGGTGACAGCGGAACCAGTGCTGCGGCAGGCGGGCTGGCCGGAATGCCAGGCCCCGGCGCTGGCACGATCGGGGGCGGAACAGGTGCAGGATCCAACCGTGGGGCCTGATCACCCTGATGGGCGGCCGGGACAGGAGCGTCGCATCTGTTAGCCGAGTCCGAGGTCTCACATGTCGCGTTCGGGGGCGCGGGAACAATCGGGGCTGCGTGTCCGGACGCCGCCGCGGTTACCATCGATGCCGAAACGCACCAGGCCAGGATCCAGCCCTGCCAGCATCGCGGAGTGCGCGTCACAACCACGTCGGGTCCCCGTAAACGGCTGTCGAATTATCGGCAGTAGCTGTGGATATCGTTACGATCGCGAAGGAACGCAGACTGACCTGACCGAGGCATCCGTCGATCTTGATTTCTACCTGATCGATAGATATCGAGCCGTGCGCTCCAGCAAGCATCTTCGTGCCGAGCGGAATCGAGGTGATGGTGCCGGGCTTGATGTTCACTGCCAAACTCGGCATGAGCTGTGCGCCGGCACCGACCGCGACTCCTGGCGCGGGCGCGACCGTCACCATCACATTCGGCCCTGCCATGGCGGCCAGTCCGGCAGTGAGGCCGTTGGTGACGTCGGCCTGACAGCCCAACTGATACCCCAACTGTACTGTCCCGGAGTTCACCGCTGTTCGCCCGGTTCCGGTGATATCAGCGGCCGCCGTTAGGCTGACGAAGCCCTCGTGCGTAAACGGCGAATCAGCCAGATTCGGCTGCCTGTCAACACTTTCCGCAACTTTCGTGATCTGCAGTTCCCAGCCGTCCACGGTGCCGACAGCGCGAGATTTGTCCGCGATCGGATCCGCCGAAGCAGTGGCGCAAGTGCCGAATATCGTGGCGACCGATACAGACAGCAACGCTGCAATCGAGCCCTTCATCAATGTCCTTCCGTAACTTCTGTAGGCGACTCAACGCCGACCTACGTGGAACCAATGTCTTCCGTCAGGTGCATGGCTATCCCAGATCAGTGCCACCATCGCTGGTTGCGATAGCGGCGTTCCCACAGCAACTGGTTGATCAGGGCGACCGGACCGGGCATCGCGGCCAGGAAACGACGCCGCTGTTCCGGCGTTGTGTCATCGAGAACCCAGGGGATATAGACCGCGGCACCCGATGGACCCTGTTTTCGGGCCATTGCGCCTCGGAACGCATCCCAGTCCTTCGGAGTCAAGACTTCCTGGATGAGTGGCAATGCACTGCTTTCCTCGTGTGCCATGTGCTGGCTCAGAATCTCCGTCAGCTTGTGGATGCTCTCCGGCAGATCGGCGGACTGTCGGCGCATCCCCTTCTCGACGGCGGCCAGGGCTGGGTCCAGCGCCGCGTGCTCGGCTTGCATCTCCGCCATCAGTGCCCGGTCGTGCGGGCGACCGGGCAGCGCGTCGAGTACGCGCGGCCATAGCGCGGCGTCCTCGACGCTGTGATGAACATGCAGTTGACGGTTGAAATTCGCCCATCCGGCGCGGACACCAGGCGAGTCGGCGAGACCGGACTCCGCGGCCGCGGCCAGTCGGCTCAGGTCGCGGCGGAAGGCATCGTGCGTCGCGTACATGACGGCGAAATCAATAGGCATAACAGACCTTTCGAGTACGACAGGACAGATGCGTCTCTCTTCGGCTCCGACGGGACGAACGCCCATGGGTCAGGTCGCCGTTCGAATTCGGGTTACCGCCGACATGGCGACGCCGGATCCAGCAGCATGGACGCACCTGAGCGGCCGATTGTCCGGCCACTGGGATGGCAACGATTCATCGTGACCTCCTCCGCCCGGTGAATCGCTCACACGAGTCACCGCAGGGAACCGTAAGACACGAGAATCATATCAATTATTTTGAAACAGATACTATATGGCATACGTATCATATCGAGTGATGCTTGCCACTTCGCGAGCAGACCAACAGGTGCCCCCGCTGCAAATTCCGGCCCTACTCTGCCGTTGCGGCATCGATCGCCGGGTTTAGTCGGCACGTGGTGCGGGTCCGAACCGAGGACATGACGACACAACGACGGCACTACAAGGGCGAATCGGACGCCACCATCCAAGAACCGTTCGCCTCTACACATTCCAGACATAGGAGCCGCATGTACGGATGTCGCGCCTCCAATATGGGCATGGCGGGGTCAGGCCTTACCGGTTTGTCGACGGCCCGAGACCGCGAGTACATTCAGACATACGAATGCGACGGTGGCGGCGATGGTGCGGATCGCATGCGCGACCTGCCAGTGATCTCGTTGAACAGCCCAGTCCGCTGGCGGCGCCCCGACGGTCCACCGACCTTCCGCGGCGGTGATCTGAACGTTGATCGCCGAGGAGATAACGAACACGGTCAACAACAGCATCAACGCGGACAGCGCCCACCACTTGGCCGCCCCCGGCCGCCGGATCGTGACGACCACCGACAGCGCCGCGCACAGCATCGCGGGAATCAACGTTGCACCGGAAAGCCACGGGATCCCAATGAGATTGATCTGCGCTACCTGCGTGTACACCGAGCCGTCGAAGCGCCGCAGCTCCAATTCGAGGACCAGCAGGGTGAGCAGAGAGCCCGCATAGAGACCGGTGAACACTGGCCCGGCGAACCGAGCAACCTTGGCGGCAGGACCCATGACGCTGATACTCCTTACTGGGCAACCGATGCGGGAGAGTCGGTCAAATAATGTGAATTCAATATTATATGTATCCGGTAGCATGCCCCGTGGCAAATGGAACTCGGTCGGGCCTCGGCGTCGACGACACGTTCACGGCGAACCAGCGTCATCACCTCTGCCGCCATTGCCGCATCACGACGGAGCTCGGCCCATGACTGTTTCGCTCACCCACTAGGCTCAAACCGTTGTGCCCCAATGAGATCGGGATACTCACCCACGTCGAACCAGTGAATCCCCCGAAACACCGCATGCACGGCGAGTCACGCTGACCGGGATGTTCCGCGCGGCGGCTCGGTTGTGCGGGAGGGGTCAGCGAACTCCCGGATGACCCGGGCGAGTCTCGCTGGTTGGTCGAGTGGGATGAGCGTGTAACTATCTGCTATCTCGATCAACTGTGCCCGCGGGAGGAATTCGACGAGGCGCCTGCCATGTTCGGGTGGCATTACACGGTCGTCGGCCGCCCAAACCACGAGGGCGGGGCGATCGAAGCTCGGCAGACACTCGGCCGAGGCGAGCAAGAAGCCCGTATCTGCCGCCGCCGCTCGCAGCATTCGCACTGCGTCGCGACGGATCTCCGGCTGGGTCAAGGTCGGCTCCATCCAACCGGCGACCGTTGCGTCTCCGCGTTTGGTCAGCCACCCGAACGCGAGCGGGCTGTGCCGCAGCACCCGGAACCGCATTTGCTGCATGAACAGCCCGAACAACGCTGGCGAGAGCTTGCCGGTGAGCATGAGCAGCTTGCCGGTCAGCCCGGGAGGGAAGTTGTCGAACGCCTCGCACGAGACGAGTACGACCCGACCCACGCGTTGTCGCGCGAGTGCCGTGCCATCGGCCATGAGTAGTTGGACAAGCGCGCCGCCGGTGTCATTGCCGACGAGGGTCACGTCATACAGGTCGAGGCGGTCGAGGAATTCCGCGACCAGCTGGGCTATCGCGGGCAAAGACAGATCGGCGTCGGCGTGCATCCCGTGCCGATGCGCGCCGAGCGGCAATGTCGGCGCCACGCATCGGTGGTCGACGGACAGTTCGGCAATTGGTCCGTCCCACAGCGAAGCGTCCATCATCAATCCGTGCAGCAGCACAATCGTGGGACCGTCACCGCCGGTGTCTTGGTAGTCGATAGTCCCCGCGGACAGCTCGATCTGCTTCATACCGTCCGCTTCCGCGAGGTACGGGGGACGCCGGAGTGATCCGCTGCCGGATGATCGAACAGGTGCCGGCGCAGGAACGATAGCTGCGCTTCGACGGCCTGCTCGTGCTCATCCAAGAACGGGGCGTAGTGGGGACCGGATATTTCCACGACCTCCCCGCGTGGAGCGCGGCTCGCCGCCTTCACGGATGGCTTGACGAGCGACGTCTGATCGTGGTCACAGACCATGACAAGTAGCGGCGACTGCACCTGGGACGCGGCGCGGCCGGGCTGATAGAGAGTGAAGCGAAGCGCGGTACGGGCAGCGATCATCTGCTGCCAGTCGGGGTACATGTGCGAACGCAGTGCGAGTCCGGTGTCGATTCCGTCCGGCGTCGTGAGCATCGCGACGGTCCCGGGCTCTCCGACGAGCGGCACCAATCGCGGCGGACGCCCCACGAGACTACCGAGAGCATCGAGCACACCCAGGCCGGTGAAACGCAGCATCGCCAGTGGCTTCTGGTGGCGCATGGCGTTGCGGCTCAGGGCCGGACCGTCGGGGTTCGGTGTCTGTGCGATCGCCGCGCCGAGCTGCGGGTTGCGCGCCGCGACCCGGAAGATGTGACCGCCGGTGGCGGAGAACCCCCAGATTGCGAGTTTGGTCGGATCGACTCCCGGCAGAGTCCGGGCGAAGTCGATCGCGGCCTGCCAATCGTCGAGCTGGTTTCTGGCCGAAAAGGCGAGGCGCGGCTGCCCATCGCTCTCACCGACGCGGCGGTAGTCGAAGGCGAGGACCGCAAACCCCGCATCGTTGAATCGCTTCGCGAACTGGTCGGTGGCCGGCTCCTTGGGTACCCCGAACCCGCCTGCCATGATCACGCAAGCGCCGTTGGTTCCCCGATAATGCCAAGCGGCACATGCAGTGTCGCCGCTGACGAATCGAACCTTCTCCCGTTCGACGGACTCGGATGTGTCTTGTTCGGTCATTTGGGGCTGTCCTTTTCTGTGGGGATGTGGGTGAAGGAATCGGGTCGTGGTTTCCGGCTTCCGAATGCCGGTTGCGTCTCATTGCCACGTTCCATCCCTGGTTTCGTCGGAGCTCAGCCGACGCACCGAGACCAGACATAGTCCGAGGTCGCGGACTTTGGTCAGAACACCGTGCAACGCGGGTTGATCAGCAATCAGGCCAAAGATGGCCGTCTGAGTGTCCTCGCCGTTGACCTGCAGTCCGCCGAACCAGTCGGCCCACCGGTCGTCGAGGACGCCATCGACGCGGATCTCGTAATGCGCCGGCCATCTCGAGCCCGTCACACCCGCTCACGGTCCTGGCGGAGAACCAGCGCCCGGCCGCATCGGCGCTGCCGTTCGAGGAGCCCGAGGGCGGCGGCCAGGGCAAGGGGCAAGGCGTTACGCGCAGGGAACGCTTCCCCGGCGCCTGCGGGACAGGTCGTGTACTGGTCGAGCCTGAGCGCATCCATTGCAGATTCCTCCTGCTGATGGGCATTTCCGTCACCGATACGCTACGAACGCCCCCGGGGCCGGCGCGTCACCCAAAGGTGGATTTGCAGGTGGAATCTTCGAAGACGCGTCCGACCCGAAAGTGGTGCCAGGGCAGGCGCAGCATTCTCTGGTTGCCGCACATGCCGGGCGGTCCCACAGCGGGAGCGCCTGGTTGGCTCGCCATTACAATCGGCCCAGCCAGCAACCGAGCTAATCAGCTGGACGTGCTGAGCGGCAGGTTGCCGATGGCTGAGCCGTCCGCGGCTTACCCGTTACGAGGTGTCATGTCCGAGCAGGATGCGCTGCTAGCCACCAAATTGCGTGTGCCTGGGCTACGGCCGGGCTTCGTGCCCCGCCCGCGGCTCGTCGGTGGGCTCGACGGAGATCTGGAGCAGGGGCTGGTTCTGGTCTGCGCCCCAGCAGGGTTCGGCAAGACCGGCTTGCTGGCCGAATGGGCTCGAAGTGGCCGACGGCCGGTTGCCTGGCTGTCGCTTGATGCCGCAGACAATGACCCGACGCGGTTTTGGCGGCACGTGGTTGCGGCGCTCGATCGGGCGCGCCCGGGAATCGGCGAGCAGGTCGGCCCGCTGCTGGGCCCACCTGCCCCAACCTCGTTCGCTGGACTGGTGACCGCGCTGATCAATGAGCTGGACGCCCGGTCCGGTGAGTATGAGGTGCTGCTGGTCCTCGACGACTACCACCTGATTGATGCACAGCCGGTTCACGCCACGCTGACGTTTCTGCTGGAGCACCTGCCGACAGGTCTGCGGCCGGTGCTGGCCAGCCGGTCCGACCCGCCGCTGCCGCTAGCACGGTTGCGGGCGCGGGGTCAGCTGGCTGAGCTGCGCGCCGACGAACTCCGCTTCGCACCGGACGAAGCGGCGGCGCTGCTGCGTGGAGCGACTGGCGGCGGCTTGCCCGACGCGGCAGTAACGATGCTTACCGCCCGCACCGAGGGATGGGCAGCCGGCCTGCAGTTGGCCGGCCTCTCGCTGCGAAGCCAGGCGAATCCCGCACAGTTCGCAGCGGCGTTCAGCGGCAGCCACCGCTATATCCTGGACTACCTGGCCGGGGAGGTACTCGAGCAACTGAGCGAGCAGGTGCGCGGGTTCCTGCTGGAGACCTCAGTGCTCGAGCGCCTCAGCGGGGAGCTCTGCGATGCCGTCACCGGCCGGGCGGACGGCCAGGAGATGCTGGAAGGGATCGAGCTGGCCGGCCTGTTCCTCGTGCCGCTGGATGAGGTACGTGGCTGGTGGCGCTATCACCATCTGTTTGCCGAGCTACTCCGCGCCCAATTGCAGCACGAACAGCCCGGACAGGCCTCGGCACTGCACCGAAAGGCGGCAGCCTGGTGCGAAGCGCATGAGCTCGCCGACGAGGCCGTACACCACGCATTACGTGCGGACGACACAGCCTGGGCTGCGCGGATGATCGAACGATACTTTGACGGGATCTTCCGTCAGGGCGAGCAGGCAACGGTGCATCGTTGGCTATCCGAACTGCCTGCCGAGCTCATCCGGTCACGGCCCCGCCTGTGCCTGGCTCAGGCGTGGATGGCGCTCGTGGGTAGCAACATGGAAGCGGCTGGGCCGCGGCTCGACGCTGCTCAGCGGACGTCTGCAGACGCTGGTGAAGAGCCGTTCGAGCCGTCGGTCGGCAGGGCCGCGAGCTGGCTGGCGAACGTCCCCGCAGCGATCGCACTCGCTCGTGCCTGGCTCGCCTATTCGCATGGCGATGCCGAGGGAACGGCCGTGCTCGCCACACGGGCACTTGCCGAACTCGGCGAGGACGAATGGATGCTGGAGTCCGTAACCTGGTGGCAACTGGGCTTGGCCGAATGGCTGCGCGGCAGGCTCGAAGAAGCCGAGCAGGCTTTCACCTCGAGCATCGCCCAGTGGCAGGGGGCGGACGAGCGTTCCCTGGCTGTTCGAGGTTACTACCACCTCGGCCAGGTGCAGCGCGCTCGAGGTCGCCTGGACGCAGCACTCGGCGCGTACCAGCAGGCACTCGAGATCACCGCACCACGCGGTGTGCCGACTCTATCGACTGCTGGCATGGGATACGTGGGCATGGCGGAGGTGGCCTACCAGCGAGGCGAGCTTGATGCCGCCCTCCGCGACGTAACAGAGGGCATCGCACACTGCCGGCAGCTAACCTACACTCAGCCGCTGGCCGCGGGGCTGGCGACGCTGGCGTGGATTCGGCAGGCCAAGGGTGATCCGGCCGGGGCCATGGAAGCGATCGGCGAGGCCGAGCAGCTCACATCGGATACAGCCATGGCCGACCTGATCAACTCTGTTCCAGCGCAATGGGCGCGGTTGCACCTCGCACACGGCGACATCGTCACGGCGGCCCAGTGGACGAAGGAACGCGACCTGAGCGCGGAGGACGAGCCGGACTATTCCCGGGAGCCCGAGTATCTCGTGCTGGCCCGGTTGCTGCTCGCACAAGACTTGCCCGGCCCGGCACTTGCACTCTTGGAGAAAATGCTCGCGGCGGCGGCCACCCGAGGCCGTGTGGGGAGCATCATCGAGATCCAGGCGCTACAGGCGCTGGCCCTCGCCGCTTGCGGTGCGGAGAACAACGCTGTCGACGCGCTGGCCAATGCGCTCACACTCGCCTGCCCGCAAGGCTATGTTCGGGTTTTCGCCGACGAGGGTGCCCCCATGGGCGTCCTACTCCGCCGACTGATCGCAGCCCAGCAGGCGGAACACGCCGCCCGCGGCGTGCCCCTCGGATACCTGGCCCGGGTGTTGCAAGCGCTCACCCAACACGGCGTCCAAGGTTCCGGGTCGAGTACCGCGGCAATGGTGCCGGGCCTGGTCGAGCAACTGACCGCCCGCGAGCGCGAAGTACTGGGCCTGCTGGTCGCAGGCAGATCGAACCGGCGGATCGCCGACGAATTGGTAGTCAGTGTCGACACCGTCAAGAAACACCTAACCCACATCTTCGGCAAGCTCGGCGCCGTCAACCGCACCGAGGCTGTCGCCCGGGCACGGCAACTGGGTTTGATTCGCTAGAGCAGCGCCCCATCTACACCGAGGCAGCTCAATGGAAGTGCGGGCCTGCGACTTTCGCTTCCAACCCAACGTCTGGTTCGCATCCTGCAAGACGTCCTCGGCATCGCCGATGTCGCCCAACATCCGGAATGTGATATCGACCAGGTTGGCCCGATCGACTTGCCATGCCTGGTCGGACACATCGTCATGGCGGTGCCTCCATGGCTCACGGGATCCCTGAAACCGGGGGGTTGCCAACGGAAACTTTCTCGATCGCCGCCTCGTCTTGTTGGGCAGTGCAGGCGATTGATTCCAAGGGATCAGTGATCGTATGGTGGGCTGTCCGATCCGGTCGTTGTGCCAGATCGCGGTGGTCAGCCGCCTCTCGAATCGCCTGTGGCACAAGACGCATCGGCTCCAACGTGGCGAGGCCTTACCCGCCCCATCGGCCGTCGACATCGCCACGTGAGACCTGCGCACAGATCGCTGGTCTACCGCTGCATGCTGAAAAGCTACGTTTCAATGCCCAGTTCGGCGCCACCCGGGCATGGCAGGCGTTCCACGCTCATAACCGCCGCCGCAGGCTGGACGCGAGGTTAGTTGTCCGCCAACGAGTTCGATATGTGTTCTAGATTATATGGTCGTCGTATTTTATCGGGTAAGGTCGATGACATGAGTGCAGATAGCTACCGCCGTACGACCAACACCTTCAACAAGATCATCGTCGGGCTACAGCGGGCAGGTGTCGCTTTCGGGCCTATGCAGCTGCTCACCGTCAAGGGCAGACGGAGCGGGCAGCTGCGCACCTTTCCGATCGCCGTGAACAAACTGGACGGCGGCCAGTACATATTCCAGGCGTTTCCCAAGGCCGCATGGGTGGCCAACGCGCGGGCCGCAGACACTGTCACGCTGAGACGAGGACGAAAGTCCTCGACGGCTCGCCTTGTCGAGATTCCAGTTGCACAACGCCAACCCCTGCTGCGTGAACTGGTTGCGACGAGCCCGAAGAGCGTCGGCAAGCGCTTCGTAACCACCGGGTTGGCCAATACATCCACTCCGGACGGAGTGGCCGCCGCGGCAGATCGGATCGCAGTGTTCCGAGTCGAGTATGCCTGATCGAACACTAGCGAACACCTCTACCACTTGCCGGAGTGCCATAGACCCGGCCGCCGTGTGCCGCACGCCCTGGGTGCGGTGGTAGGTCGCCCGCAGCCGGGGCGGCCGCCGCTTCGGGAACCAGCCGCGGCCCGGGCGGGGCTGCAGATGCAGCGGACCGAACTCGTCGACACAGACCACCCGGCCGACGGCGGACGGGTGGTCGTCGAGGTCGAGCACCTGGCCTGGAACGAGGCACTAGGGCGCCGCGCCGGTCCACGCCACCACCCCCTGGACTGCACACGTTGACACAAGAACGGAGTCCTGGACTGCACGCCGAGTCGACGTTAACGCGCCGCGGCCGGCCCCGCCATGTAGTGGCCTATCCACCGCGATACTGAGACTTCAACCGGCGGCGTTTCAGCTACCGACTCGAGGCAAGCGCATCTCCGCTGTTCGCGGCTGACCAGAGGTACGACCGAACGGCCGGGAAGGGGCACCAGCCGAAACAATCCGCCACAACACGCCCTTCAGCGCGTCGCAGCGGCGTCCGCAGTGCTATTACCCTCTGCGCTCAGCCTTCAGCCAACTCCTCCGCTGCCTCGTGCCCCGCTGCGCCGGTCCGCTGCAGGAAGTCTGCGATCACTTCGAGTTCAGCCACCGAATAACGAGCACATAATTTATCCATGCGGTTGTTCATCCCGGAGAACAACTCGAACAATTCGGCATTCCGTTCACGCACAGCACGCAACGTGACCGCACGACGATCCGAGGACTCGGGATCACGCTCGCGCACGATCCACCCACCCTTCTGTAACCGATCCAAGATCCCCGTCATCGTCGCAGGATGCAACCCGGCACGACGTGCCAGCGCCGTCGGCGACAGCGGGCCATATCGGTTGATCAGATCCAGGCACGTCCAATCGACATCCTTGACCTCAACCCGGCCACCGAACCTCCGATTGAGCAGCGACAACTGAATATTCAAGTCACGCAACGCTTCCCGCACGTCGGCCGTCAGCCTCCGCTTACTCCGCGTCGGAGCACGACCTGCTACTGAACTCATCTTGCGCCACCTCGCCCACGTTTATACGGCTTACATATCATACGCAGACCTGGCGCAAACATAGAAACGGCGCGCAGACCCGACCGAACGGCGATCGAATTCGCATCATCAGACCGGCTGACGTTCAAGACCGCAATTCGATGTGCCCGCGCCGCCTGTCACCACCCAACGACTCGTTCGGCGGGCGGTTTCCGCCACGGCCGCGACGGCACATCCGCGACCAGTTCAGCGCATCGATCGAATGAATTCGTCGACGATGACGGCTAGAGCCGCCCCCTGATCTTCCTGCACAAAGTGACCGGCGTTGGCGATTGTCACGTGCGGTTGCCCGGCCGCGCCCGGAACGTGCTCACGAAACACCCGGGCACCACCGCCGACCCCGTAATCCTTGTCGCTGAACGCGCACAAGAACGGGATCTGCAGTGTCCCGAGCATGTCCCACGCCTGGCGGTTCGCCGCTGCCGCGTCATCGAACGGCGCGATGGGCACCAGTAGGGGAAATTGGCGAGCACCCGCCAGATACGACTCATCGGGAAACGGTGCGTTGTACGCCGCCAGCACCGCAGGATCGAGATCGGTCACGGTGCCCCGGTCGACGACCTGGCCGATGTCGAAGGGATTCGCACGCTGACTGAGCTGCAGCCACAGAGCAAAGGAGCCTCCGAGATCCTCGTCGCCGGTAGGGAACGACGTGTTCGTCGCAATCACGCGACGAAACCGGTCTCGATGCTCCGCCAACAAGCGCAGCCCCAGCAGACCACCCCAGTCCTGACACACCATCGTGATGTTATGAAGGTCGAGGCGATCGAATACCGTTTGCGACAGCCAGTCGACGTGACTCTGATACGTGTACACGAAACGGTCGGTAGGCTTGTCCGACTTGCCGAACCCGACGAGATCAGGCGCTACGCAGCGATGCCCGGCGCTGACCAACGGCGGTATCACGTGCCGGTACAGGAAGCTCCACGACGGCTCTCCGTGTAGCAGCAGGATGGTCTCCCCAGACTCTTGCGCCGGGTCGACAGGGCGTTCATCGAGATAGTGCACCCGCAGCCGCGTGCCGACGCCATCACCAGCGTCGATGTCGGTGTAGTGCGGCGCAAACGGATACGCGGGCAAGCATTCGAACCGCTCTTCCGGCGTGCGCAACACCGACATCGTCTGTGCAGCACCCACGCGAACTATTGCCTTGGCCATCGTCAGGCTCCTCACTCTCGCACGGCTAAGACCCCATGATCTATAATATTTCTATCATATTATATGTATTTCATATAGTGCGAATGAGGCTTGCGGTCGTCAAGTGTTGGCCCGTGGCCGGTTGGACGGCAAGCGGGACCGGCAGGGTCCATGTTCGAGAACGGACCTGGTCCAGTTGCAGGTTGGCATGAGCAAGGATGCGGGACGGGTGAAAGTGCGGTTCGCCAGCGGCGGTGCCGAATGTGTGGCTTGGCATTACCTGGGCACGAATGGCGGCTGCGTGATCATGGCGGCGGGCGCAGGGGTAACCAAGGAGCCCGGTACCGATCGGTTCGACACCGGTTTCACGACTCCGTGTCATCGGCGCCATCGCCAAGCGATGCTCCAACGCGATCTTGCCGAGCTCGATCGGTTGCCACAATAGTTCGTTCGACACGAAAACAATCACCACCTGGATATTCACTTGGACAAATCAAGTAGCCACGCCGCGAGCAGAGCCAGACGTGGAAAGCTTCACTATTCAGCCAGCTCTTCAGCCGATTCGAACCCCGCAGTGCCGGTCCTACGCAAGAAATCGGCGATCACTTCGAGTTCGGCCTCGGAGTACCGATCGCATAGCTCGTCCATGCGCTTGCCCATGCCCGCGAACGCCTCGAACAGCATCGAATTACGCTCATGCACCGCATGCACGGTCACCGCACGCTTGTCGGACGATTCGGGATCACGCTCACGCACGATCCACCCGCCCTTCTGTAATCGGCCCAAGACTCCGGTCAACGTCGCAGGATGTACCCCGACCCACCGAGCCAGTTCCGACGGACTCAGCGGACCGTGTCGATTGATCAAGTCCAGACACGTCCAATCGATCTCCCTCAGCTCGACCTGACCACCGAAACGCCGGTTCAACAGCGACAGCTGGATATTCAGATCACGCAATTCATCCTTGACTACAACGGCCAACCGTCGGCGGCGGCGCTCACCTGCCCGATCCCATACCGAACTCATTCGGGGTACTCGGATGACAGAGGGGTCCGCGAGCCGCGGTGGCCCCGCCCGGCGCGACCGAGGGAACCGGTCGCCCCATGTCCGATCGGTACTCATACACCCGACTATATCTCAAGAAATACCTATCTCATATTATTCACATCTCATATAGAATGGAAGGTGGCGCCTTTCGCCAGGGCTCGCCGGAGCGGGTTGCGAGGCCAGTAAGAATGGCGCGCCGACCGTTACGCCGCCGCGGCCGGAAATGATCGCTGACCGTCGCGCCGCCAAGGTCACCCCCCTCGGCCGGCCCGCGATTTCCACCACTTCCGACGGCCCGAACTGTTCCGCCGCCGCCTTGCATCCGAGCTCGAGATCCGACTCGGCCGACCGCTTCAGCGACCTCGACGATGAGCGCACCTATCAGCCATGCGTGCACAACCTCCACGATTATCCGAGATCCGTAGCATACGAACATCATATGATACCATCATGTCATTTTCCCCTCTGGAGTGCACGCATCTCATAAAATGTCTAACTCGTATTGCATTGATACTGTTGGGTGCGAGGGGACGCTCGAGAGCGGCTCCCGAGAATGCCCCGTGCCTTCGACCGAAAGGATTCGAATCAGATGACCGACAGCAACGCAGCAGCATCGCGGATCGCCCCGGCCGACGTCGACTATGACCAGTTATATCGTGGCGAAGAGGTGTTCCCGGGTGTCGTCGTCAAGCGGCCGCCGTGGGATATCGGCAGGCCGCAGACGCTGGTGGTTGAGTTCGAGCGGGCCGGGCGCATCACCGGCGAGGTGCTCGACATCGGCTGCGGTCCAGGTGACACAGCCGTGTATCTCGCGGGCCTCGGCTACCAGGTGACCGGACTCGACGTGGCGCCCACCGCGATCGAGCAAGCTCGGGCCCGCGCGGCCGAGCAAGGCGTATCTGCGAGATTCGAGGTCGCCGATGCCGCTTCCTTGGATCGCTACGAAGGGCGATTCGACACGGTAGTGAGTAGCGCGCTGCTGCACTGCCTCGATCCGGAGCAGCGGCGGGCGCACGTTGACGCACTGGCCCGAGCGATCACACCAGGCGGTCGGCTGATCCAGTTCTGTTTTATCGAAACCGACCACGCCCAGTCGTACGCCCCCTTCCCCATCTCCGAAACGGAGCTGCGGGCCACGTTCGTCCCGCCGATTTGGTCTATCACCGAACTGCGGGTCGATCGGCTGGAGGTAGCGAAGCCCAATGATCACATATTCAGGCTGTTCGCTCGGGCGAAGTTCGATCCGGACTTCAACGACAAAGGCGAAATGCTGCTGCCCGTATTGGTACTCGAAGCGCAGCGAATCTAAGGATCCAGCCTTCGAAGCCGGAACAGACCTACGCCCCACCTGATTCGCCCCGACGGGCGGCGACCATCACCAATCCGACAACTGCGCCGGTCAGCATCGATACATCCGACCTGCGTCTCATCTCAGGAATCATCCAACGCTCACAGGAGGAGTACGGTTGGCCGACAAAGCGAGTGAGCTGACCGCCGCAGAGCCCCTTGCTCGGGCTCTAGCAGCACATGCGCCGGCCGGCTGGCAGCGGGTGGACGCAGTGTTCGCGCTCACCGTGATGCACGAACTCGCCCTCGCTGTGTATTCCGATGGCGCGCGAGCGGTATCGGCGGCTCCGCCGGACATGACGTTAGAGCTTGCCCGGGATCTACGTGCGCAAGCGGCCGCTTCTAGTGCGGGACCGTGGTGGCGGATGCTGGTGACATTGACCAGTTCCGGCCAGATGGACGTCAGCTATGACTACGGCGAGCAGCCGTTTCCGAAGGACCAGACCTTCGCGCCAGAGGTTTATCGCGCCGATCTCGAGACATACCCGCGAGACAACGTCCCGGTGTGGCTCGCCGCATATATCGGTCACGGCGACAGGCAGCGGCGCAGTCCACAGCAGGCCGCGGTGCAGACCCGCGCCGATCGGGACGGGCGGATATGGGCGGTGCTCGCGGAGAGTGAGTTTCCGCCGTTATCGGTGATGTGGGCACGGTGGGCGACGATCGCCGCGGCATTCGTTGCCGCCCAGTCGGATCGAGGCCCGCGGATGCTGGTAGGCACCGCAGTTTTCGAAGGAGCCGCAGGCGGCGGCGCCACACTACGCCTGCTACCGGGCGAGCGGGCCGTGTTGTCGGGAGGCGTGTGGAATGCCCCCGCGCTCGATGCGGTCTACAACGGAGGCGCGCCGATGCCGAACCTCTACGCAGGGGCACCGGAGTGGGTGGCAGACCCAGTATTGAACCCCCGGGCAGGTTCGGGATTGTTGTCGTTCTGCTACTGGTGGGTGGCGGGACGTTGGTACCGCGGGCAATCGCCGTCGGCAGCGGAATGCGCGGCGGCCGTGCCCGGCGTGTGGACCGCAGGCACGGTCATCGAAATCGTTACCGGTCTCGTCGCCAACCGAGCGGACAATCCACGGGATGCGGTCGCTGCGCTGGTTACCAGCGCAGAGGCAGGCGCTGTGGCTCGTGAAGTACTGATCGACGTCTTCGGTGATGACGGACGCTTCGATATCGATGGCGCACGGTACCAATACTTCTTGGCTGGGCTGCTCTCTACGGAGCCGAGACCGATGCCTGAACGCGAAGCGATTTCCCGAGTGCGGGACCATATTTCGCGACCGAACACGGCCACCACGGCCCATCCGCCACCGGAACTGGTCGCTCACCGCCTCGACGTCGGATGGATGGTGTACGTGCCAGCGCCTCCGGGCGAAAACGCGATCGAGCAGCCGACCTACTATGTCGCCGATGACGGGGTGCTGGAGCTTTCGTCGTCGGTCGCCCCAGCAGACTACATCGCAGAATTCGAACAACGATTTCTCGACCGTCAGGGTTCAACTACATAGAGCTGTACCAAGAGTTCTCGGCGCGAGTGATTCGAGGATTGCCACCGTATGGGCGGGCACGCATGCCCCGGTGGCGCCACCGTCGCCGGAGTTCGCGTGGACCGTAAATCCCGGTGGTCTGCCGTGACCGCAACGCTCGCTGGCACCTATGGAACGTGCGCCGTGAGGCCGCCGTCCGCCTGCCCCGGCGGGTGCCGATCGGATTCCACGGCAACTGGATCACCGAGGAGTAGTTGGCAGGCGGTACCGGCTCGCTCAACTCGGCATGAGCGAGCGTTTCCCCGACTGCCCGTAGTTGTCGGGTCTTGAAGGCCCTGGATTGTCACGCACGATTTCCCATGGGATAGCCAAAGACGAGCGGGGACCACAAGATGCGCATGCAGTACCCTCCCGTTGTTGGGTATACGTCGATCCCGAACGTGGACCAGAATCTGACAGCATCCGCTCATGACACATCCTCGCGTAGCAGCATTGACCCAGATTCTCTCGCCGCCACCCATCGACGTCGAAGGTAAATATCAGGTCCAATTTCCGCCACCGCTGAGCGACTCCGGAGGCGACCGCTTCGACTGGGACGACCTCGCGGCACGAACAGGCTGGCGCTACCCCTCCGACTACCGGTCCTTTGTCGAAACCTTCGGCGCCGGCGGCGAGATCTCCGAAACCATAGGAATCGAGTCGCCTCCACCTGCGGGCGTCGAGTACCGCGTCGACCGCCAAGCTGTGTATCCCCCGGCCGACGGACTCCACAGGTGGGGCAGCGACGACGCGGCAGACGACTTCTACTGGCGCTGCACCGACCCGGACCCCGACCGCTGGACAGTTGCGGTCCGCACACGCGACAGTCACGACGGAAAACAGTGGTTCGACTATCCGATGGGCATGGTCGACTTCCTGATCGGCCTGCTCGACGGAACTCTCGACGTCCCGCTCGGTGTCGACCTCCATTACAAGGGTCCCGACACCCCACAGTCCTACCAGAGTTGGCGCATGCTCGATCTCGAAGTTCGCGCCGAATACCCCGACTTCAAGGGCAGCTGGGCCCTGTCCGAGCTCCCCGACCGCTGGTACGAAGCCTGACCAGGCCGGGCGCCGATTCTTACCACCCAATCTAGTTGGGCTGTCAACACTTAACCAGTGTCTGCCGATGCCGCGATCTTCGTTCTGAAGTGGTTACAGGACGACATATAGTCCGAATTATCGGCTCCGGTTGAATACTGACCCCAGCCAGACCTCATCGAACTCAGACTCGGTCACGAAAGTGGAGCAACCCGCGCGTGTCCTCAATGCTTCAGAATCCGAACACTTCGTCCGCTGCGAGACCCCGAACACCTCCGCCGCCTCCTCCGGTGCGAGGTTCCGTTGCCTGAAGGTCGCTGGGGTGGTTTGGAGTTGGTGTCGCGCATGGCGATCGCGGCGGACAGCGCACCGCGCCGCCGTAGCGCGTTCGACAGCCGGGCCGGTCGCGGTCGCCGCCCATTGCAGTGTGGTCGACCACGCGGTCGTCCCGGTGGGCGAGAGCCGATGGCTGGTCAGCGCGATGGTCGCCTTCGAGCTGAGATTGGCACAACCGTGACCGCGCCGTCTCTGGAGCGCATCTGGAGCGCGTTCGAGGGTTCGCGGCAGCCTTTCTCAGTGCTCCGTACGGTGCCGCAAGGTGGCGCGGGTGCGTGGAACATGTACCGGTGGGCGGAGTTCGGCACTTTCCCCACGAGTTCCATTGTGCCTCATTAGCATTGCAGATTAGGGTGTTATGTAAGGGTGAGGTCCGGTGTCGGCCTTTGAGGGGTGGATTCGTGTCGGAACTGGAGAAGGCTGCCGCCGAGCATGCGCGGGTACAGCGGGAGATCGCCCAGCGCGAGGCTCGACAGCAGGCCGAGAAGCGAGCGGCCGCGGCACGGGAGATGGGCATGTTCACGCGCCACGCCGCGGAGTTTTTCGCGTTCGCCCGCAAGCACGGCGCTCCGCTGTTCCAGCGATGTATAGAACTCGACTACATCGACCACTCGACATTCGAGCAGACTCCCGACCAATGTGTAGTGGCGGGCGGCTGGTATCCCTTCGGTGGCTTCAAGGAACCCCGATGGGCGGTGACCTCCGACGGTGCCCTCTACCTGGATTGGTATGTCCGCGGCAAGAGGAACATCGTCGCGAGTCGCAAAGGGCCCTACCATTATCCGGTCGAGACACTCGAGGCCCACTTCGTCGCAGCGGCCTCGGCATTGACCACGCCGGTGCGCCTTCCCAACGGCCAACAGACCGGCATCCAACCCGACGGGACTATCGGCTACCGGCCCTGAGGAAGCACTGGTCCTGTTCGGGCAGCTGAACACAGTGCCGACCGGCCTGTTGTGGCCCGGAACGGGGGTTGAGGAACAATCGGGACGACAGTCACACTAAGCAGACAGGGTGAATCCTGTTGTTGTGCTGATGATTTCAGGTCGGCGTGACTGATGAGGGCGTGCCCGGCTAGGGGCGTTGCGGTGGGTTGCCCCGGGTGAAGCTGGAACGGCTCTGCTATCTGGATGATGAGAATCGGCGGTTGATCGGGGCGCGGCGCCGGGACTACAACTGGCTCGGGTTCGCGGTGCAGGTGTGTTTCAAGTGCCTGCGGCCTATCCGAACACGCCGGGCATCGAAGTCTCGACATTCTCGACCTGGTGGGCGACCTCAAGAGTGGCGTAGATCTGTGCCTGAGCCCTGGCCGCCACGGCCGCACCGCGTGTTGTGCGGCCGTGCTACGACATCCGCGCCGGCTCAGCAGGAAATGCAGAGCACCAACCAGCGTGCGGTGAATCCGAGGTCGGGTACCGACCGCTGCCGAACGGTGGCATGGCGACCGCCGCCGCCCGGGTTTTCGTAGAGGTCCAGGACGTAGCTGGTGTTGTTCACCACTGACCGGGTCGGGTTGATCGCTACCTGGCCGGCTCCTCTCCCACCAGGCGGCACCGCCGTCTGGGCTATCGTGCCGGTGTAGCCGGCCCCGGACCACAAACAGAATGCACCGCCAGGGCAGCGCCCCGAATCCGCATCCGCCGACGCCGGGACAGCGCTGACCCCGATCCCGCAGGCCAGACCCGTAATCGCCGCGAGTGCCAACAGTCGTGCACGCATGGAATTCCCCTCCCATAGAGCGGCAGAGCCCGGGACACTCCCCATGTCCTCGCATCAACTGGCCGCCGTCTCAGGCTACCGCATACGGCCCTGGGCGACTGAGCGAATTGTTCTGCGGAGTCACCATCGGCCGGGGCTGCTGCGGGGCTTCGTTTGTTCCCACACGCTGATCGCCGGCCGCGACCACGTCCAGTACGACACCTCGAGGTAGTCGCCGGTTTCCGGGTCGAGCGCCCAGACCCGGGAGACATCGCGGTGTACCTGAGGACTGTGCCGCCTGCACCCGGGGGTCGAGGAGTAAATGCGCCCCGACCCCTCAACCAGAGTGTTCAGGAAACTGGGCACCTCAGCGGCGATCCTTTACCGGCACCGCAAGTACCGGCACAGGCACCGCCGTGACCAATTCGTGACCTATTCGAGACATTGGGGTGGGCGGCTTGGTCGTAGCCGGGTAGCGTCCGGACGTGCGACAGCCTCGGCGGCATAGGCGCCGCCGGGGCTGTTGTCCAGCTACCCCGGATGCACGCGGCTCGCGGTGTAATCGATCGCTGTCGGTTCGAGGTCCGCCTGAACCGGCCCGGTCCCTGTCGTTGCTACGCCGCCCACCTATCCGGTCCGCTTCAACTGCCCGTCAAGGGGTCCGACTCCGTACTCCTACGCGACGATAAGCAGGGGGTGTTCCAGCAGGTCCTTCAGCTGCGCCAGGAACTGGGCGGCGACGGCCCCGTCGATGGCGCGGTGATCGGCGGACATGGTGACGCGCAGGATCTTTCGGCTCACCACTTGCATGTCCTCCAGCCGCAGCTCGTCGGTGGCCGCGCCGATGGCGAGGATGGCGGACTCGGGCGGGTTGATCACGGCAGTGAAGTGCTCGATGCCGAACATGCCCAGGTTGGAGATGGTGAAGGTGGCACCGCTCATCTCATCGGCCTTCAGTTTGCGGTCACGGGCGCGTTCAGCCTTGTTGCGGGTCTCTGCGGCGATGGCGGAGACGGTCTTGCGATCGGCGTCGCGGATGACCGGAACCAGCAGGCCCGCTGGGGTCGCGACCGCAACGCCGATGTGCACGCCGTGGTGTTGGTAGAGCTTGTCCCCGGCGAAGGAGACATTGACCGTCGGGTTCGCTCGCAGTGCGACGGCGACGGCCTTGACCAGCAGATCGTTCACGCTGACCTTGGCCGACCCGGTCTTGGCCAAGGTCGAGTTGATCTCGGCGCGGAAGGCGAACAGATCGGTCACGTCGATGGCGCTGGTCAGGTAGATGTGCGGCGCCTGCTGTTTGCTCTCGGTGAGCCGGGTGGCGGACACCCGCTGGATGCTGGTCAGCGGGATCTCGTCGTAGTCGCCCGAAGCCGGTGCGGCATACGAGACTTGGGCCGCCGGGGCGGCTGCGGGGGCGGCGGTTTCGCCCGCGGTATGGGCGGATTCGACATCGTGGCGGGTCACGCGGCCGCCGGGGCCGGTGCCGGTCACGGTGGCGATGTCGACGCCGAGCTCGCGGGCGATCTTGCGGGCCAGCGGCGAGGACTTCTTGCGCTCGTCGGAACCCGCCGCCGTCGGGCCAACGGTGGGTGCGGAAGTCGATGGCGCACTGCGGTTCCCAGCTGCCGCGGCACCGTTCGCCGCGGCGGGCTGGGCCGCAGGAGCGGGGGTGGCAGGCTGGGCGGCCGGCGTCGCGGCGCCGCTTCCGTCGCCGACGATGGCGATCGGCTCGCCGATCGGGACGCGAGTGCCTTCGGCGGCGATGATCTGCTCGAGCACGCCATCGTCGTAGGCCTCGAGCTCCATGAGGGCTTTGTCGGTCTCGATCTCGGCGAGCACTTCGCCGCGGGTGACCTTGTCGCCGACCTGTTTGAGCCAGCTCGAGACGACGCCGTCCTCCATGGTGTCGGACAGGCGTGGCATGGTGATTTCGGGCATAGTTCTGTCCTCTGGTTTCCGGTGTCAGCGCCGCTTGCCCACGGCCGCAAGCGTTTCCACGGCGGCGGTGTACAGCGAATCGGCGGACGGCAGGGCCAGCCGTTCCAGCGGCTTGGCGTAGGGCAGCGGCACCTCGGCCATGGCCACGCGGCGCACCGGCGCGTCGAGGTAGTCGAAGGCACCGTCGGAGATGGAGGCCGCCACCTCCGCGCCGATGCCGTAGGTGAGCCAGTCGTCCTCACCGATGACCGCGCAGCCGGTCTTCTTGACCGAGGCCACGACGGTGTCGCGGTCCAGGGGTCGCAGGCTGCGCAGGTCCACGACCTCGGCGGAAATACCCTCGGCGGCCAGCTTTTCGGCAACCTGGGTGCAGACGGTCGCCATGCGGGAGTAGCCGATCAGGGTGATGTCGCTACCTTCGCGGGTAACCGCGGCCTTGCCGATCTCGACGGCCGGAAGATCCTGCGGCACTTCGCCCTTGGTGTTGTAGAGCGACAGGTTCTCCAGGAACAGCACCGGATCGTCGTCGTCGATGGCGGCCTTGAGCAGCGCCCGCGCATCGGCCGGGGTGCTCGGGGCGACCACCTTTAATCCGGGCACGAACGCGTAGTACAGCTCGATGTTCTGCGAATGCGTCGCGCCCAGCTGCTGGCCGCCGCCGCCCGGTGTGCGGATAACCATGGGCACGCTGGTCTGCCCGCCGAACATACCGTAGATCTTGGCGGCGTGATTGACGATCTGGTCCAGCGCCAGCAGCGAGAAGTTGATCGTCATGATCTCCACGACCGGACGCAGGCCCAGCATGGCCGCGCCGATAGCCGCGCCGACAAAACCCTCTTCGGCGATCGGGGTGTCGCGCACCCGCTTCTCGCCGAATTCGGCGAGCAGGCCGGCGGTGATCTTGTAGGAGCCTTCGAAGACGCCGATCTCTTCCCCGATGAGGAAGACGTCGTCGTCGCGCCGCATCTCCTCGCGGAGGGTTTCGCGCAGCGCTTCGCGATAGGTCATGACAGCCACGGTGATGTCCTTAGTGGGTGAACAGCGGATCGGCGGGCAGGCGGCGGGAGTCGGCGGCCACCGGGGTTGCGTAGTTGTAGTCGAACAGGCTCGACGGCTCGGGATGCGGGCTGGCGTCGGCGAATTCGACGGCGGCAACTACCCCGGCGGTGACCTCTTGCTCGATGTCGGCGGCCGAATCCTCGGTCAGCACACCGGCTTTCAGTAGGGCAGCCTGCCACAGCACGATCGGGTCGTTCGCGCGGGCGACCGAAACCGCCTCGCTGGCACGGTATTTCGCCGGGTCCACCACGGAGTGGCCCTTGAGGCGGTAGCTCACCGCCTCCAGCAGTGCGGGCTTGCCTTCGCGGCGCGCGGTCTCGATGAGCTCGCTCGCGACATCGCGCACGGCCAGCACATCGGTGCCGTCCACGCGCTCACCACGCATGCGATACGAGGACGCGCGCTTCCACAGATCCGGTTCGGCGGAAGACTTCTCGACGGTGGTGCCCATTCCGGTCTGGTTGTTGATCACCAAGAACAAGATCGGCAGGTTCCACAGCGCCGCGATATTGAGCGACTCGTGGAACGCACCGATATTCGTGGTGCCCTCCCCCATCTGGCACACCACCACGTCGTCACCACCGCGGTAGTCGATGGCCAGCGCCGCACCGACCGCCAACGGAACCTGGCCACCCACAATGGCGTAACCACCCAGCAGGCGAGTCGCGGTGTCGTACATGTGCATGGAACCGCCCCAGCCTTTGGAGGTGCCGGTGGAGCGGCCGTACAGCTCGGCCATGACACTTCCGGGCTCGATGCCCTTGGCGAGTGCGTAGCCGTGCTCTCGGTAGTTGGTGAACAGGTAGTCGGTGGGGCGCATGGCCGCGCCCATGCCGACCACCGTGGCCTCCTCACCCAGGTTGAGGTGGCAGTAGCCACCGATCTTGGCCTGCTGGTAGGCCTGCGCGGTGCGCTCCTCGAAGCGGCGCACGAACAGCATGTCGCGGTACAAGCCACGCAGGGTACCGGGATCCTCTGCGGCGATACGGGATTGGACCGGGCCGGCCACGGCGGCGGCGATCGAGTCGGCCACGCCCGAGTCGATCGCGGCGGCCTCGGGCGGAGCGGTTTCCGCGGTGGCCGGGTGGCCGTCGGCGGGTCGGCTCGCCTTGCGGGACGGCTTGCGGGGTGCGGTGCTGGTGGTCATGAGGGGTCTCCTCAACGCTTCCTGGGTGGCGCGATGTGTACCGGCAGGCCGAGCCCGGTCAGGGCCGCCTCCATGCCGATCTCACCGAGGGTGGGGTGGGCGTGGATGGTGTCGGCGAGTTCCTCGAGGGTGGCCTCGAGCGAAATCGCCAGGGCGCCTTCGGCGATCAGGTCGCTGGCCGACGGGCCGATGATGTGCACGCCGAGCACTTCCTGATGCCGCGCACCGGCGACGATCTTCACGAAGCCCTCGATCTCGCCGAAGGTCTTGGCGCGGCCGAGCGCTGCGAACGGGAACTTGGCACTGATCACCTCGTGGCCGGCAGCGTGGGCCGCGTCCTCGGTGAGGCCGACGCTGGCGATCTCCGGATGGGTGAAGGTCGCGGCCGGGATCACGGCGTAGTCGATGTGGGCGTCGTAGCCGGCGATAGCGTCGGCCGCGGTCAGGCCCTGGTGCGAGGCGACGTGCGCGAGCAGCGCCTTGCCGGTGACATCGCCAATGGCATAGACATGCTCGACACCGGTGCGCAGCTGCTCGTCGACCGGGATGAAACCCCGTGCGTCCGTGGCGATTCCAGCTAGATCCAGGCCGAGCTCGGCGGTATTGGGGCGGCGTCCCACACCGACCAGCACCACATCGGC
Organism: Nocardia sp. NPDC004604; assembly: GCF_040609795.1. Taxonomy (NCBI): domain Bacteria; kingdom Bacillati; phylum Actinomycetota; class Actinomycetes; order Mycobacteriales; family Nocardiaceae; genus Nocardia; species Nocardia sp. NPDC004604. Next base: position 9,527 of record NZ_JBEXLC010000018.1, on the reverse strand, counting down.
ATCGATCTCCCGAGCCTTCGGTCCGCCCACGCCGACGCGCAGCGCGCCCTCCGCCTGCACAATTCCGGTGACGGTCGAGCCGGTCAGCACGCTGATGCCGCGCTTGCCGAAAGAGCGACCCAGCGCGACACCGATCTCCTTGTCCTCCAACGGAACCAGGCGATCCTGCAGCTCCACCACAGTGACCTCGCTGCCGAAAGTGGCGAACAGGCTCGCCCACTCCGCGCCCACCGCGCTGCCGCCGATGACGACCAGCCGCTCGGGCACCTCGGTCAGCCCGAACGCGCCGTCGGAGGTGATAACACCGGGCAGGTCCGCGCCCGGCACAGGCAGCAGCGCCGGCACCGAACCGGTCGCAATGATCACGTCGGTGGCGCTGACGTTGCGCACGGCGGTGGCCGTCGGCGCGGCAGCATAACGGGGGCCACCGGGGAAGACCGGCGACTGGCCCGCCTCGAACACCTCCACGGTGCTGGGGCCGGTGAACCGGGCATGGCCCTCGATGAGGGTCACGCCATTGGCCTTCAGCAGGCCGCCGACGCCGTCGGTGAGTTCCTTGACGATGCCATCCTTGCGCTGGCGCACAGCGGCGAAGTCGAAGCGGACATTATCGGCGTGGATACCGAAATCCGCGGCGTCCTTGATGGTCTGAAAGATCTCGGCCGACCGCAGCATCGCCTTGGTGGGAATGCAGCCCCAGTTCAGGCAGACGCCGCCCGGGCGCTCCTTCTCCACCAATCCGACGCGCAGGCCGCGCTGGGCCGCACGGATGGCCGCGACGTACCCGCCGGGACCGCCGCCGACCACCAGAAGATCGAAATCCGGCACTCGTGGTGCTCCTCATCCTCGAATGAAGCCGACCCACCTTGGGTTACGTCGTGGGTCGTTCATCCGAGTGTTCTGGTAATGAGAAGCCCAAACAATGACCTCGAAGTCCATTAATCCAGCATCCGAATTGGGCGCTGCGCCCAATTCGGTTGTTGGGACGAGTGGTTTCGCTCGGGTTAGTCGCGGGCCTGTTCGCCGAGGTTGAGAGCCGCCAGCGCAAGGGAAAGCTCCAGGTAGGGACGCTGTCCCTCCAGCGAGCGGCCGAGCAGTGTGGTGATGCGCTCCAGCCGGTTGATCACCGTGTTCCGATGGCAGTGCAGTCGCGGTGCAGCATTGGCCGCCGAGCGGTTCTCGGCCAGCCAAACCGCCAGAGTGCGCAGCAGAACATCCCGCTCTTTGACCGGCAGGTCGAGCACCGGCCCGAGGGTGGACCTCACCAACAGTTCGGCCAGGTCGGGCGACCGCAGCAGAAGCACCTCGGGATAGCGCTCCTCGAGCGAAACCAATACTCCCACAGCATCATCCGGCACAGTATCGAGCGCGAGAAGCGCTAACGTGTGCGCGGTAACGATCTCAGCCAACCCAGCGACCGCAGCAGAGACCGCCGCCCGCCCACGCACCTGCGATCGCAGCAGCTGCAGGACAGATTCGACCGATCGATGCTCCAGCGCGAGCAATCCCACTGTCGAATCCGTCCGATCGTGCCACACCGAACGAATTCCCACGGAAGCCAACGCCGTTTCCGATCCAATGCGCAGCGGGTGCGACCCACCACGCGCCACCACCACGACATAGTCCCCGTGCACCGGCAGGTTCAACTCCCGCGCCGCCCGAGCCGCGAACAAGGCATCGCGCGCCCGCCCCGCGAGCAAATCCTCGATCAACCCGTGCCGCCGCCGCTCATCCCGCCGCACCCGATCCAGCTCAGTATTGCGATACGAAGTGACCAGAGCCGACGACATCCCGTCGATCACCGCCCAGATAGCAGTCCCCATCTCCCGGAACTGCGCGGGCGCCACATCCCCAGCCTCGTCCAGCAGCGCCTCCCACACAATGCGCCCACCAAGCCGGAACGTGCGCTGCATAGCCTCCAACGGCACCCCCTGCTCCGCACGCAACTCACCGATCGACGCCGCCACATCATCGCGTTCAGGCCCAGCAGCCTGCCCACCGAGCAAGTCCAGAATCCGGGTAAGGAACCGCTGGCATCCATCCCGCAGATCCACGCGTGTCACCGCCGAGTAATCGGTCCACTCCGGATTGTCGGTGAAGATAGCCGCCATCAGCCGCCGGGTCAGTTCAGGAATCTCGCCCCGCAGTGCCGTAGCAAGTTCCGGTGATCCCAACGCGGACCCGGCCTTCTTGGGTGCCGCCATATCAGCACACGTTACGCCGAGCACCCGGCGGAACCGCAGACTCCAGGACAGATGATCGCCGCCCTTACCCATCCCGATACGGCGGCAGCCCATCGGACATCCTTCGACAGCATCCGAGATCACCGCCGGCGATGCCCCACTCGAGCCAGCGCCTCACACCTCGGCGTATCGGATCGGAAACACGCTGACAGCCTTCGCAAATGGCAAACTTGCAGCTACCATGCGCGCGGCGCGATCGGGCCCGCTGCCGTAGAGCGGGCGCTGAGTACTTGCCGGCGGCCGCTAGGACAGAAATCCTCCGTGCTGGGAGCCAGAAAGTCGCACAGATCCGCTGTCAGTCGGTATCCCCCACGCCACCCGACCGGTTAAGTAGATGACCGGTCGCCTTCACCGGCCGATACACAAAGGAGATGAGCATGCAACCGCAAAAAGTGGCTGTGATCACCGGCGCCTCACAGGGCATCGGTGCTGGACTAGTCGAGGGATACCGCAAGGCAGGCTTCGGTGTCGTCGCCACCTCCCGCACCATCACCGCATCCGACGACCCCGAGGTGGTGACCGTGCAGGGCGACATCGCCGATCCCGGCACCGCAGAGCAGGTCGTTGCGGCCGCGCTGGATCGATTCGGCCGCATCGACACCCTGGTCAACAACGCGGGCGTCTTCATCGCCAAGCCGTTCACCGAATACACCCAGGCCGACTACGACCTGGTCGTGGGCGTGAACGTCACCGGGTTCTTCCACATCACCCGCCGCGTGGTTGCGGCGATGCTCGCTCGAGGCTCCGGTCACCTCGTGCAGATCACCACCAGCCTCGTCGAGCATGCCAGCTCGGATGTGAACTCGGTGCTCGCGTCACTGACCAAGGGTGGACTGCAATCGGCGACCAAGGCACTCGCCATCGAGTACGCCGGGCGCGGTCTGCGCGCCAACGCGGTCGCGCTGGGTGTCGTCAGGACGCCGATGCACGCCCCGGAGTATCACGAAGCGCTGGCCGCGATGCATCCCATCGGCCGCATGGGCGAGGTCTCCGATGTCGTGGACGCAGTCCTCTACCTCGAGAACGCACCGTATGTGACCGGCGCGGTTCTCAACGTCGACGGCGGTCAGGGCGCGGGCCGCTGAACCGCCACCCCCGACCGGTGCGCTTCCCGCCCGAACGCACACGACACCGACACTGACCCGAGACGGGCGGTGCTGCACGTCGCTGCGCGTCCGGTTCCCTGGACCCGTCACCGGATCACGCTTCGCACAGAACTTTTGAGAGGAAAAGTCATGATCGATACCGAACGCACGGTCGCAACCGTGCTCGACGGTTGGAAGGCCGCGATCGACAACCACGAACCGGAGAAGGTCGCCTCCTTCTTCACCCACGACGCCCTGTTCCAAGGCTTCCGCCCCACCTACTCCATCGGCCGCCAAGGCGTGGCCGACTACTATGCCTCGCAGCCGCTCGGCCTCTCCGCCGACTACCGCATTCTCGAAACCAGGCAGCTCTCCGACGACGTGATCGTCGGATACCAGACCGTGGACTTCGGCTTCACCGATCGCCCCACGCTTCCGGTTCATCTCACCGTCATTCTCCGAAATATCGCGGGTACCTGGCTGATCAGCCACTACCACGTCTCCAAAATCGACTAGACGAGAACAAGGCGAACAACGACAGAGAGGACCAACGATGGGCTCACCACTCACCGGACTCGGAGTAATGAACCCCGTGCTCGCCGCGCCGATGGCCGGCGGGCCGTCGACACCCGAGTTCGTCATCGAAGCGGGCCGAGCAGGGAGCCTCGGATTCGTCGCCGCCGGGTACAAGGACATCGACGCGCTGTCGGAGCATGTCGGAGCGGTCCGGGCATCCGGCGTCGCCTTCGGCGTGAACCTCTTCGCACCGAACCCGGTTCCGATCGCTGAGGATGCCTACCGCACCTACTCGCGCCTGCTCCAGCCCGAGGCAGATGTCGACGGAATCGACCTCAGCGAGATCGGACTGCGCGAGGACGACGATCACTGGGACGAGAAGATCGCGCTCCTCCTCGCCGACCCGGTCCCGGTGGTCAGCTTCACCTTCGGCATCCCCGCTGCCGCCGTCATCGCCGCATTCAAGAAAACAGGCACGGTCACCGTCCAGACCGTGACCTCTTCCACCGAGGCGCACCAGGCGGCGGACGCCGGGGTCGACATGCTCGCCGTGCAGGCCTCCGCGGCCGGTGGGCACTCCGGCACGCTGACGCCGGGGACGATTCCACCGGTGATTCCCCTCGACGATCTCATCCGTCAGATCACCACCGTGTCGATCCCCGTCATCGGCGCAGGCGGCATCGGGACAGCGGATGGCGTCGCAGCGGCCATCCGCGCCGGAGCGGCAGCCGTCTCGGTTGGCACCGTTCTGCTCCGCGCCGACGAGAGCGGCGCCTCCACTGCCCACAAGACCGCCATCGCCGACCCGGCCTTCGACACAACCATCGTGACGCGTGCGTTCACCGGTCGCCCGGCACGCGCACTCCGCAATGCCTTCACCGACAGGTATACCGAGATCGCACCCACCGGCTATCCGGCAGTGCACTATCTCACCAGCCCGATCCGCAAAGCCGCCACCTCGGCGGGCGACGCCCAGCGAATCCATCTCTGGGCGGGCACCGGATACCGAGAGGCGACCCCGGAACCCGTCGCCCGCATCCTCACCCGCCTCGCCTCGAGATTGTGACGGCGGCGAACCAGGCCCCCGCAGCGCCGAAGGCGGATTCGACCTCACCCCGCATACCGCCCTGGCGACACGAATGGGGTCGACACGAATGGGGTTCGACGAACTCATACGGGTGGTCGAGCGCTGTGCCGACGTCACGGCCGATGCGGATCGGCCGCCACATTGACCAGACAGCCCGGTTCGGTCTGGCACGAAAACTGATGCGGGGCAACTCGCCTCAGCACTGAGATCGGGGAGAACGCAAGCGAATGGATGCGGAAGTGCCGCGGCGATCGAGGTTATTCGTCCGCTCGCCGAACCATTTCGACTCGAGCCAGTCGACGAGCTGCGCACGACCGCGACGGGCGATGCTTCCGAAAGCCCCGCGATTGGCGACAAGGCATGCGCCACTGCAGGGTTGGTGCCGATCCGAGCCGCCCGACAGACCGGTGATGACGAACCCCCGGGCTCGAGAGTCAAGGCCGCGGCATGTCGGCCGCGGGCGTGTGGCGCTGATCGTCAGCGATCACACCAGCGTCGGCGTACTCGTCGCCGTGGGGTCGGCGCCCAACAGTGCCAGGCAGTTGGCCCACAAGGGAGTCAGATGGCTCGTGTTGTTGTAGAGCTTCGCGAACATCACCTGGCCTTCTAGTTGCGCCACGACCGATCGCGCAGCACTGTGGGTGTCGGAGACGGTGACCTGTCCGAGCGCGAGAGCTTCGGCGACAACTGCTTCCACCATCTCGACTTCGGCATCGAAGATCTGCTGCAGGCGCTCGCGCAGCGCCTCGGTGTGGTTGCTCATCTCGAGGGTGAGGTTGCCGAACAAACAGCCCGAAACGGTTCCACAGCTGTTCTGCCCCGACCGTTGGGTAGCCTCGGTCTCCTCGAACAGCTGCCGCAACCGCAACAGCGGCGGCGCGTCGCTTTCGAGTATGCGGATCCAGTCACTGCGCTGCGCAGCCCAGTGCTCGTCGATCACGACCAGCGCCAGCGCTTCCTTGGACTCGAAGAAATAGTAGAAGCTGCCTTTGGGCACTCCGGCGGTCTTGCAGATCTCCGCCACACCCAGAGCCGAATAGCCGCGTTGTTCCAGCAACGAGGCCGCGGCCTCGAGAATCTTCTCCCGGGCGTCACTGGTTCTTCCCATCCTGCCATTGTAGACCGGTCATCTACTGAATGGTTGCGCGAATTGCGTGGGTCGGGCCTTGGGGGCGACTCCATTATGTGGGGCTGTGCAATCCCCTACTGGTGGAACGGATCCGCGGCCGGCAACCACGTATCGGCCGCATGGATCGCCGCGGGCCGGTCGCCGGTCAGCAGATCGACCACGGCGAGAACACTGGGGCGGGACTCGCTGAGCCGCCACACCAGCGACCAGGTCCAGCACGGCTCGGGCGCGATTACCGGCCGGCGAATCAGGTCCTGCGGCATCGGCGCGGTTTGCCCCTTGGGCGAGTTGATGACTGGGCGGCGACTGCGGCGCACATGCTCGAAGAACGCCGGCCCGGTGATCCCGCTGTCGGAAATCGACACGATGCGAGCCCCACTTGCCCGCGCGAACTCCTCGGCGAACGTGTTCCACGACGACCACATCGCCGCGTCGTCATCGACCAGGATATCGGTGTCACAAGCTTGGATCGCGCCCGTCGTCCGCCCGGCCGACACCGCATGGAGCCGGTCCGCGCCGATAAGGGCGGCATTCAGTTCCAGGCGCTCCAAATCGTGGGTCTGCAGCCAGCACACCGCCAGATCCAAGCCGCCTTCGGCCACACGCTGAGCCTGGGTGTGCGATGGGGCGACCCACGTATCGAGCAAAACCTGGGCCACCGTTGACGTACGCCCCAGCAGATCCGGCGGCAACCAGTTGACGTAGCCCAGCCGCACCGGCTCGAGCGCCACCACTCCGGCCGCGCGGCGGCGCAGGTTCTCGGCTCGCTCCACCAGGTCGCGGACGTAGGGAAGCAGCGACGCGCCCGCAGTGGTCAACGCGACCGACCGGCGGTCTCGGTCGAACAACCGCACACCGAGATCGCGCTCGAGGCTCTTGATCTGCTGAGACAGCGAAGGACCCGCAATCAGCAGCTTCTTGGCTGCCCGGCCGTAGTTCAGCTCTTCGGCGACCGCGAGGAAATAACGCAACTGACGCAGCTCCACAAAACCCAATTGTACAGCGGTAAGAGCTTTTGCCTCTCAGGCGCTAGGCAATAAGCCCCTGCGGAGCCGGCCAGAACTTGGTTTTTTGTCGACCGGTCGTCTACTGTCATACACGACTGGTCATCTACGACGAGTCAGAGGCACTCAGCTACCACTCAACGAAACGGAGACGCCGCTGTGGCTACCCCAGTGAAAGTTGCGATCGTGTACTACTCGTCTACGGGCACCGTGGCCGAAATCGCCAAGGAACTCCATGACGCGGCGATCAAGACAGGGGCCGAGGTCCGGCTGCTCAAGGCAGCCGAGTTAGCTCCGCGCGAAGCAATCGAGTCGAACCCGAACTGGGCGGCTAATCACGCCGCCACCGCGACGATTCCGCACGCCACCCCCGCCGACATCGAATGGGCCGATGTCGTCCTGTTCGGCACCGCGACGCGCTTCGGCAATGTCTCGGCCCAGCTCAAGCAGTTCATGGACTCCCTCGGCGGACTGTGGTCCCAGGGCAAACTGGCCAACAAGGTCTACAGCGGCTTCACCTCCTCCGCCACCGACCACGGCGGTCAGGAGTCCACGCTGCTGGCCCTTTACAACAGCATCTACCACTTCGGTGGCATCCTTGTCGCTCCCGGCTTCACCGATCCGCTGAAGTTCACCGATGGCAACCCGTACGGCACCTCGCATGTGGACAGTCAAGGCAGCAATCCGGTCAACGAGGCCACTCGTGCTGCCGCGCGGTACCAGGCCCAGCGCGCCGTCCAGATCGCGACCCAGCTCAAAGCGGCCTGATCGCAGGCCCGATTCCGGGGAGTCGGCGGGCATCGGTGCACACGTGCAGACCTGCTCACGCCTGCACACCATCGTGGGGTGATGCCCGCCCGGCGATCCACACAGACAGCAACCGGCCCGCGCAAAGACGGAGGTTCACCGCATGACCACCACACCACTGCCAGCCCCGAAGCTTCGTCTGGTCCTCCACATCGACGTCGCTCTCGGGACGCCCGTCGATCTGGGACAGGACGCCGACGGCCGACGGCACCGGATCGTGCCACATGTCGGTGGTACCTTCACCGGCCCGGAACCAATGACCGGGATCGTCCTGCCAGGCGTCAGCGGCGACTGGCAGACCATCAATCCGGACGGTTCGAGCATCGGCGACATCCGCATGGGCCTGCACTCCGCCTCGGGTGCCAACCTCTACCTGCAGATGCGCGCGGTGCGACATGGCCCACCGGAAGTACTCGCCCGGCTGGCGGCCGGGGCGGACGTCGACCCCTCCGAGTACGTCTTCCGCGCTAACGCACAGATCGAAGCCACCGATCCGGATCTGAGTTGGCTCAACCTCGGTGTATTCACCGTTGTCGCCGGCCGCCAACCCGATGGAGTGTCCTTCGACGTGTACATCGTCGAGTAGCCGCGGCCCGAGCACCCCGACCCGGCGCCCGAATCGCCAGTGGGACAGGCGGGGCGATGCGGGTGCTGCCGGGGAAAGTCCGCGGGGCCACGGATCGCCCGCAAGCGACCAGGCCGGTGTCCGCCGTGGTCACCGAACTCAACCCCGTGCTGAAGGGTTGGGGCCATACTTCCGCAACGGCAACTCGGGGCGGAAATTCACACGGTCGACGGCTATGTCCACGAGCGGTCGGCGATTCTGGCCAGCCGCAAATATGGTCTCGCGGGCCGGAATTGGGCCGCCTGGTTCTGCTACGGGTGGGCTACTCGACTCGAGATCTTCGGCGTGACCGAGACCGTGCGCTGGGCGACAGCGGGCCGCAACGCCACCACGCCCAGTCCCCTACGCTACTCAGGCGAGGACAACATGGAGAAAGAGCACGACCAACGTCGCGATCGAGAACACGAGGAAGACCACGGCTCCCAGCATGTTCCGGTCGCCGCTGCGGATGTGGGCGGCGATCGCGCCGGCGAAGTAGAGCACCAGCCCGATCGCGGCGGCGATCGCGAAGGGCGGGAACCAGATACCCCCGATGAGACCGACCGTCGCGGCGATCTGCAGGCTCCCGAGCACGGTGAGCTGGGAAGTGGTGAGGTGGACCGCTTCGGCGAACTGGCGTATCCACGTAGGGCGGACGAACTTCATCACTCCGGACTGGAGCATCGCCAGAGCGAGCAGGACCGACAGGATCAGGGCTGTGATGTGCATGGCGGCAACGCTAGGGATCCGATAGGTACCCCTTGGTAACCTTCGGATCGTGAGCCCTCCCGCCGGAATCATGTTCATGTCCGACTGTCCTGCGCGCACAGCAATCGAGGTCATCGCGAACAAGTGGTCCGTAGTCACCCTGTACGCGCTCAAAGACGGCCCCAAGCGGCACAGTGAACTTGTCGCTCTCTCCGGCGGGATCTCCAGGAAGGTACTAGCCCAGACCCTGCGCCGCCTGCAGAGCAACGGCCTCATCGATCGACAGCGGTACGCCGAAGCGCCCCCGCGGGTGGAATACAGCCTGACCCCGCTCGGCCGGACGC
>NZ_JBEXLC010000017.1:30976-81310 GCF_040609795.1 Nocardia sp. NPDC004604 | reverse complement strand
TTTAACGACAAACCACGTCATCAACTTTTCTTAGAACCAGAAGGACGTAATACGAATGAAGTTTATGTGCAGGCAACGAGCACGGAGGAAGCCGAAGGCCGCCAACCCCGAGATAATAGGCACTATGGCGGATATTTGGGCCGTTACGACTCGGTAGTGTCGGCCGAGCGACCCGCTCGCCCGCCGAATTTGGTTGGTGGTTGCGAGTGCTCAGTTAAGGAGTGCAGTCATGAAGAAGATCGAAACCACAGTTCGCCCCTCCGATGAGCGCCCGAGTCCGATTTCAATCCGTCCACTGGACAAGAAAGAAACCGCTGGCATGCCCAGTAACGGGAACGGCGCCTAACGGATAGTAGTTTATAGCGTGTGGTTCGTCTCCGCCGAGAATGTTTTCGGTGGAGGCGAATCATTCGCCAGTAATGCCGCGCTTTGATCGCTTGGCTGATTTCTGGAGGCTTGATGAACGGCCGAATCCAGGTTGTGGACATGGCGAGGCCGCGGGTCAAGCCGGAACTGAGTCCCTACGTGACGGTCGATCGCGCCGTAAGAATCGGCGCCACGGTGTATGGGCTGGGGATTGAGATCGACGATCCAGACGGCAGAATCAAGGCCCTGGTCGGCGCGCTCGACGGAACAAGATCGCCCGCCGAGGTAATCTCGGCGGTTTCGGCTGATCATGCGGACGCATCACCGCGAGAAATAGCCGATGCGATGCAGCAGTTGCTCGATGCAGGTTTGCTGGAAGACTATGGCGCGCCGGTGCCGGTGGAATTGACCGACCGGGAGCGTGATCGCTACTCTCGTGGCGTCCCGTTTTTTCGCTGGATGGATAGGGTGCCGCGTGCCAATTCGTGGGATATCCAGATCGGGTTGCGGCGGTCCCGGGTTCTGTTGATCGGTCTCGGTGGTGTGGGAGGAGCTGTTGCGCAGGGGCTCGTCGCATCGGGTGTGGGTTTCCTGCACTGTGTCGACGCGGATTTCGTCGAGGTCTCGAATCTGAATAGGCAGATTCTGTATCGGGAGGCCGACATCGGCAGGTCGAAAATCGATGCCGCAATGGAGCATTTGCGTGATCTCAATTCCGATGTGGAGATCAGCGGCGAGCAACTACGTATTACGAGTGAGGCCGATCTCGGTGCTCTGCTCGAGCCAGGTTACGACGTCGTGGCGCTGTGCGCCGACAAGCCGCGCGTGATCCGCCGCTGGGCCAACCGGGCGTTCCACCAGGCCGGCGTGACGTGGGCGGTCGGCGGCTATCACGGCCCGATTGCTTCCGTCGGTGTGCATGGACCCGAAACCGGCGCGTGCTGGGAGTGCCTGCATGATCAGGCAGCCGACATACCGGACATGCGTATGCCGCCGGGAATGTCCATCGAGGACCTGGACCCGCGATTGCCCTGGAATCCCGTCAACATCGTGTCGGCCGCGATCACGGGCAGTTTCGTCACACATTTTGTGCTCGCAGTCCTCACTGGCGCACCACCGATCGAGGTGGGTTTCTGCTACGAGGTCAATCTCGCAGTTCCCGGCGAATCGAATCTGGTTCGGCTCGGGCGCCGGGCGGAATGCCCGATCTGCGGGGACCGATCGTGACCGAACCCGTGCCCGTCGTCGTGCTTCCGGAGAGCCGGGTGCGTCTGCACGACATGGCGATTCGGCAGGACGGCGATGAATGGATCACCGGCAGACTCGACACCCGCCGGTTCGTGGCGCTGCCCCGTGCGGGCGCGGTCGCGATCGAACTGTTCCGGGCCGGCCACAGCATCGACGAGGCCACGACGCGGATGGCTCACACGGAAGGTTGCGTGTTCGATGTGCTCTCTTTCGCCCAGGATTTGGCGGCGCTCGGTTTCGTCGCCGACATCGATGGCCGTCCGGTCAGCTCTGCGCCACCGCTTCCCGCGTCGTTTCCCCGCATTCGGCCCGAACACGCCCGATTCGCACTGAGTCCGGTCTTTCCTGTCCTGTTCATTGGTTTGATGCTGGTGGCAACCGTGGCACTCGCGCTCCGGCCCGACCTGCTGCCCAGTTTCCATGAGCTGCTGTGGAGTTCGCGGGGAAGTGCAGTATTGGCGCTGAGTGCGGGGGCCGGATGGTCGCTGGTGTATGTCCACGAGCTGGCTCACTTCATCACCGCCCGGGCGGCAGGCGTGCACGCTCGGATTCAGCTGAGTACGCGGCTGCAGTTCCTGATTGCCGAAACCGATATCAGCGGTATCGAATTCGCCCCGCGCAGGCATCGGCTTACCGCATATCTGGCAGGTATGGCGACGAATCTGTCGGTCGCGGCGGTCGCGGTCCTGATCCAGGCGACGGCGAGCCCGGCGACCACTGTGCACAGGATCCTGGCCGCGACAATGGTGATCGCGCTGATGTCGTTGCCGTTCGAGTTCATGGTCTTCATGCGCACCGACGTCTATTACGTGCTGCAGGACGTCCTGGCCTGCCGCAACCTGTTCGGTGACGGCACCGCGTATGCCCGCTACCTCGGAAACCGGGTGCGGCACATCATCTTCGGATCGACTACCGGGACGGTCGACCCCAGTCTCGGGTTGCCGCACCACGAACGCCGGGCGGTGCGGATCTATAGCGTCGTGCTGGTCGTCGGAACGGCACTCTGCCTCGGCGTGATGGCCATGTTCACCGTCCCCGCCGACCTGACGTTGATCTCGCGCGCGGTCACCCGCATCGGCCTGGGCCAATCGCTGATCACCAACCTCGACAGCGTCGTCGTCCTGCTCATTCTCGGCAGCGTGCACACAGCGTGGGTGCTGACGTGGTGGCGACGGCACCGGGGGTGGGTCGCATGCCGACGCGGTCGTCGGAGGCTGCGCGGCGCCGGACATACTGCTATAGGTCCATGATCCGGAGAGAAATGTACGACCGTCACCCGGTGCTACCCGCGTGATCTAAGCGCCGTTCAACGTCGGCAATCGGCTAGTTACACAGGGCAGTCGGACCGCCGCGCTTCGAGTCGATTGCGCCGAATGCCATTGTCTACGATGGTGTTCCGCCGACCGCGCACGCCTCCCAGGCCACCACGGTCCACGTGCACCCCACCGGCACCGCACCCGCTACCCCGACGCCGAGGTGACTCTCACCCAATCCGAGGCTGCCAACATCGTCACCATCCGAACCACCACCGGTTCCACCACCGTCCGCATGATCTCCATCGCCGACGAAATGCGCTACCTCACCTCGGCCTTCACCCACGACTGACCGAGAATATTCCCATGATTGGGAATATCAAGGATTCATCATGCTGAGCGCACCTGCATTCAGGATGCCAACCCAATCCTTACCTCAGAAGGCCGAGGCCGTCGGCATCGGCTGTAGGCGCGACGCGAGAAGGATGGCTGTCGCCGGGGCGCGCATAGCTCAGCAGTTGGGTCGAGCCGGGGCGGTCGAGGATGGCCCCGATCTTGTTGTCCGCTCAGATCTTCTCGGCAGGGATACTGTCCTCGCCCAGGCCACGAGCGCGAGGAAGCCCAATGCCGCCAACCCCGAGATATAGGCACTATGGCGGATATTCGGGTCGTAACGACTCGGCTAGTGTCGGCGGAGTATCTAGATCCTTTACTAGTGGTCCTAGGCGATCAGCGACCGTTTCACCGGTGAGTTGATGGTCCAATTATGCCAGTTTGAACGGCCACAGGACTCAGTCAACCCCACGGTGCTTGCCATCCAGATCCAAAGACAGGCAATATCAATGCGTTTCCTGAAATGCGTGACACGGCTCACCGTCGTAGCAACCGCCATCATCGCCGCATCGCTGACGACGAGCGTGACCGCGGAAGCGGCCTCTACACCCGAAGCGACCTGCGGCGCAGGGTATTACGTGATCGACCACTACGACCTGAAAATAGCCACCGGCTGGCTGATGTACAACGGCTCTACTGACTGCGTCGTCACTTGGAAGACACAGCAGATCGGAACGAAAACGCCCCTAGTGGCGTCGGTAGGTTCCTCGAGCCCGACCAACGTACCGTTCCCGACGCACGGCAGGTACGGCAATGCCGACATCGACTTCGACTCTTATGCCTACTACGCCGGCCCTGTCTACTGGTACGCCCCGCACACGTGCATCGAGTGGTACGTTTCCGACCCATATTATTCCGCGGGCAGCAGCGGCCCGGAGCACTGCAACTGACTTGTCCCATCCGGAAACCCGAGCGGTACGGCCGCGGCGAATCGAACCTTCGACGCGGCTACCGGTCGAGCCGATCGGCCACACGCGGATCAATGGGAATTACGGCGCCGGCCGCCGTGAGTTCGGCCTTCACGGCCGAACACAATTCGGCGGGTTGCCTTCGACTGCGATCCGGAATCGAAAGGTGGTTGCGGGTCGTACTCGATGCTGAGTCGACCTGCTTGGGCCACGGTATCGCCGAACAACTTTGCGGCCAGTTCTAGCGCCATGTCGATTCCCGCGGAGACTCTGCGCCTGTCACGCCGCCCCTCGGTGCACATGCGGTTCTCCTTCGGTTCGGCTCAATACCGCCGAAGTTCTTCACGGACAACCCCAATGCGTTGCCGCCCGCAGTCCTTGCAGCAGACCGCCGGGAGAACATCTGTGATTGGGAACATTGAGGATTCAGCGTGCTAGAACTCCAGCAGTTCGCACAGCAGGTTGAACCAGAAGTTGTCGCGGCCGGCCATCGCCTCCGCATCGCGCAGGCGCAGCTGAGCGATCACGCCGTAGATGGCCTCCTCGATACGGTCATCCGCCAAGTCCGGCTGTTCGTCCAGCGCCGACAGCGTTTTCTCGACCACACCGAGGAACAACACAAATAGCGCGACATCGGAATTGACCACGTATGTGTCGGCCCGCCCGTCGGACACCATCATCACTCGGTCGGTGTCCACTTCGATGCCGTAGTAGTACCCCGCCCCTTCCGCTACGGCAACATACTCGTGCCCCTGACGCCGATGCCGAGCGACACGGAACTCTTCATCGGAGACCGGCTCGGAATACACCGTCTCGACGGCCGGAAGGCCTACCGTTCTGACGAACCAGTGGGTTTGGGCCGACAGCAGCGGGCTGAGAAATTCCGGCGGAATCGGACGCAGTCGATCTCCCCAGACCTCGCGGACCGCATCCACTATCTCCGAATTGATCACTGCACCTCGCTCAACACCTGTGCGGCCCCTCGTCGATCGCCGGCCGAAGACCTCACCCCTGGGACCGACAGCGCCGAACCCCTCGACCGACGCACAGCCGTCACCTACAAGGTCGTGGTCGATTCGGCCGACCGGCCGCAGTGCACGTTGTCCGCGCCCCATGTGCTGGACAATCCTCCCCAGCTGATGCACTGGTGAGGAGCCTTGACGTAAACCGGACCAGCGTAGGTTGTGGAGTTTCCGAAATCGGCATGGGAGTTCGGGCCGGCAACGCCGCACGCGCTCGCACCCGTCTATCGTTCGCGGATACTGCAACGTGTGCCGCGAAGTGGAGGGGGGTGCGAGCGCTTCCGGCTCGACTGGCTATCAACCGCCGTTGAACATGGACATGACCTTCTTGTCCGTGGTCTGGGCGTTGCTGTGCGCCTGTTCCACCCCATTGATGCCCTGTTGAAGCACGTTGATCACGTCGTCGAGGTTGTGGGAGACAGCGCCGAAGGCGGTGTGATAAGCCTGCGCCGAGGCTCCCTTCCAGACATTGGTAATCGCGGTGTCCGCAGAGTTCGCATCGCTATGCGAGCTCTGAAGCGCGGTCTTGAAGTCCTGCAGTTCACCGAGCAGCGCCTCGATGTGCCCTGGGCTGTACTGCATGATGCCGCTGTTGTCTGTCGCGTAGCTCATGACGAAGTCCCTTTCTTACAGTGTTCGGTGAAGCAGATCAGACAAGGTTGGTGAAGGGCTGCGAGGACAGCTCGGTGTCGATCTTGCCGAAGAGCTGCGTGTTCTCCGAGTCGGTTCCGCCCAGGTGCTTGTTGCCCTGCTCCAGCGCGGTGGTGAGGTCGATCAGCGACTTGTGCAGATTCGTAATCGATCCATGCAAACGAGTGGCGAAGTGGTCGAATGCGGTCTTCGCCTCGCCCTTCCATCCTGCCTCGGCCGCCTGAACGCTGGCGTCCAGCTTCTTCGCGGTCTGGTCCAGCGTCGGGATCACATCCCGCATTTGGCCCGTCGCCTTGAGGAACGCGCCATGATCAACGGAGACATCTTGGGCCATCGGTGGCCACCTCTTTTCTAATAGTGTCGATATTCGCTTTCTTCGTTTATGTCGATGCGCGGGACTAAGGCATCCACCTTCCTCCCGGCAGGGCTTCGATCAGGGTCGCGATCGCTCGGCCGAGGCGGTGATCGGAGCCGGGCGCGAAGGTAATCCAGGCCTGGGGTTCCGCCTGCGACCGATCGGGGGCCGCGAGGATCCGGCCGCGGTCGGTGTCGTACACCGCGACCGCGCCGACTATGGTCGTGGAATCCTCTCCGTAGCAGACGATTTCGGTATGTGTGCGGCACGTCGACATCGCGATGCCGAACTCGACAGCCTCCCGACCGGCCACACCGAAGTGGTACGCCACGTCCGTGAAGTCGGCCGAATCGGCTGCGGCGTTCAGTCTTTCGCCGATCTCGGCGGCCGGTGCTCGGAAGGGTGGGATGTCGGCGGCAGGAGGCCTGCCCAATGCCGAGCCCAACGTCCGGGCCAGCGTGGCGGGGTTGTCGTCGGCCCACACCTCCCGGATATCGACATCATCGCCGTTGCGGACGGCCAGGGCGTGATTACCGCCACGCCGCGCCAAGCACACGCGCCGTATTCCCGATTGCCCGAATGACCGGGCGACCAACTGCCGGTCCGGTTGCGCGAGGGTGAACAAAGCCGATGCCACCTCGGTTGCCACATCACCGTATTCGTCCACCAGACCACGCTCCCGCAATGTGCTGAGCGCCGCCTCGTGGGCGGCCCGCGCCGCCGCGATCGTCTCGTGGCGCGGCTCGAGCGCCAATACCACGGGCAGAGCAGGAATCTGGAGCAGGTCGACCGCGGCCGTGAGCGCGTCTTCGGTCATCGTTGTCATATCTGCGCCTCCCCCGCGCCGATCGTCCGTACCTGGGGTGCGGAGGTTCCACCGAGCACGGGCGGCGTGGCGGCCCACCCAGCATCCGGAGCAAGCGCGTCGAACTCCGCGCCCCCGCCCGGCCCTGCGGCGGGGCGGGCGGGGGTGTATTCGTCCGCATCCGCGGTGGCCGCGGGTGCCATAGTTCCCGGTACCATCGGCGCCTGCGTGACCTGCGTTGCCGGAGCTGTTGTTTCGATAACCTGCTGATCGGTGACGATCTGCTCGTCGACGAGGACAGTCTCGCCCAGCGCGGCGGCGGGGGTGGGCGCAATCGTCCGCAGCGCGGGCGATATGGACGGAACGCGGTATCCAGCAGACGCGGGCAGCGGTGCCGGACCTGGACGGGTCATCGGCGAGCGCGGTACGTCGTGCTGTTGCTCGGCCACCAGTGCGGCATCGCTGGTGAGCACGGGCGCCGGAGGCGGTGTCCAGGGCTGCGCGACCGGCGCGGTCGCTGCCTCGTAGTCTTGCATGACTTGCGCGGCACGCGCTTTCACCGCATGCGCCTGGTCCTCGAGAGTCGCGGCCGCGCCCACCAACGGTCCGCCCAGCGGAATACCCAGTGCCGTCATATCTTTCAACGCCTGCCACACAGCCTGCTCGGCCTCTCCGGGCATCGCGGCAGCCGCCATGGTGTACGCGATGGCCTGCGCCTCCGCGCGCGCAGCATTGGTCGCGGCGGCCTCGGCGGCCTCGACCATCCAGTTCCGCAACGCCGCGAGCCGCTGCACCCCCGCATCGCTGTCTGCCGACCGCCACGCGCTGCCGAGCTCGCCCAGGATCGCGTGATACTCCACCGCGGCCTCGGCGAGTACCGTCGACAATTGACCGAAGGCCACGCCCGCATCAGCCATAGGCAGCGCCCCGGGGCCAGTGACCAAATCGCGCACAAGCTGGTCAGCGGGCGTCGCCTCCCAGACCCGCCCGGTGAAGCAGTTCGGCTCGACCATCGCCAATCTCCTACCCGCTCAGCACAATCCGTCGAACAACGCCACGTTGAGCGCGTCCACGCTACGGAAGGACTGCGCATGAGACCGCATCTGCGCGGCCAGTTTTCGCAGCTCGTACACGCCACCGGCATAGGACTGCTGGAAACCCTCGCCGACGTCCCCGAAGCTCTCTGCTGCGGTGGCCGACACCGCGTCCACCCCGGCCGGGGCAGGCGAGAGCGCGCAATGCGTTCCGCTCAACGTGCGGTCGAGCCGGTCGGCCAACGCGTCCAGTCGTGCGGCAACCCGGTCGGCCGCCACCGAATCGAATTCGACGTGTCCGTTCATGACTTCTTCCTGGTCGTGCTGGTACTGGGCTACAGCGTTAATGCCTTGTCCGGTGAATCCGCCGGGCGCGCCGCCGCGCCGCCGACCACCGGCGTCGCGACATCCCCGAGCTCGCCGACGACTTCGTCGCCGTGCTCGGCGCTCACCAGGTACTCCCGGGCGGCCACCGAAGTCTCGGCGGCGCGCGCGCCGAGCGCCGCGCCCATCGGCATCATCGGCGTGCCTGCCCGCGCCGCGATGGACTCCTCGGCCGACAGTTCCACGCCCGCAGCGGCATCCATCTCGCTTGCCCGCACCACCGCCGCTGCGGGCGGCCCGACTGGCGTCTCGGTCACGACCGGCTGCAGCGGCATCCGTGCGACCCCGACCGGACCACCGCCGGAGGCGGCGAACGCCATCGGTGCGACCGCACCTATCGCGCCGGTACCAGTCCGGTGTGCGGTGGCTTCGGCGACCTGCCCGTGATACTCCGGACGCAAGCGCACCTGCCGGTCGATGGCCTTCTCGCCTTGGCGCAGCAACTGTGTCACCGGTTGTGCGGCCTGTTCCAGCATCTGAGGTACCTGCCCGACGGCATTCTGCAGCTGCGCGGGAGCGGGATTCGGCGCGGCCGTGATCGGCACCGGCCGCCCTGCCACCGTCATCTGGCTCGTCAGCGCGCCCAGTTCGGCGCGCACCAGCGCCACGACCGCCGCCGCTTCGGTCGCCGCCTCGGCCGTAGCCGCTGCGATGAATGCCTGTCCGCCCGGTGTCGCCGCGCCGGCGGCGATCTCGACGGCCAATTTCGCAGCGATGGCCGCCAATTCGGCATTACCAACCTGGACCACGGTCGCGGCCGCCATCAGCAGCGAGTGGATTTGGCCCGCCTGCTGTGTGACGGCACCCGCATTGTCTTGTGCCTGTGACGCTTTCGCCAATGCCGCTTGGGTACCCGCGCCCTGCAACGCCGACAACGCGCTGATCGCCGTCGACCCCAGGGCCATCACCTGTGTAAGACCGTTGAGGACCTGTGAGAAGAACTGGACCGGGTTGATCGGTCCCATCCCGAGATTGCCGGTACCGAAGTTCCCGAGCATGTCTGTGATCGGCCGCATCAACGCGGCCGGGTCGAGCGGTGGCAGTGGCGGCAGGTCTGGCAACTGCGGCAGCGGCGGAAAGTCCGGCAGCGGCGGCAATCCGAGACCTGCCAGGATCTGATCCAACGACTGGTTTCCCGGTGGCCCGATTCCGGTGTGCCGCAACACGTCCAACACATCTGGGTGCAGTGGCGCGGGAGTGGGGGGCACGCCGAGGGATGACGGGTTCATATCGTCCCCGCGCCAGTCGTTGCCGATCTGACCGGAGCGGCGAGCGGCTGTGCGACGGTGTGCTCGGCCGCTGCGGCGACGGAAATCTGCCGGGGCGGCACCGCGTCCGGCAACACCCCACCCGACCGTGACGCAGCGTCCTGCGACATGTTCTCCCCAGGAGGCTGCGGCGCGGTATCAGAAATGGTGTCGTTCTCCGGTACGGAACCGGGCGTCGCGCCATCGTCGGTGCCAAACGCCGGCGTGCTGTCGGACGAGGCGAGGCCGTCGAAACCGGCGGCGGAGCCAGCGTCGGCCGATTCGTAGCTGGCGGCCGCCGCATGCGATGTCACATCGGTGGCTGCATGCACCTGCGCGAGTTCGGCCACCGCCTGCGCATGGTTGGCTTGCGCTACCGCGAAGGCGGCGAGGAAGTCCGCCGCGATCGGCCCGAATACCGCCGAGGCGGCCTGGATGGCGGCGACCTGGTCCACCGTGCCCGCAACCGTCACCATGCTCGCCTGGGTCGCATTGATGTCCCCGTGCGCGCGGAAAGCCTCGGGAATGACCGCTACTTGATTCATCTGGTTGTCCTTTGCGTCGACGCCACGTGGCATGAGGGTTCTAGGAGGAGTCGGAGGAATCCGCGTCGGTGTCGTTGAATGCGGCCACCAGAGCGGCCTGTGTTTCCACAGCGCGACGCGCTGCGGCACGCGAGGTATCCACGAGGCACTGCCCGAACTCGGTCGGTGTCAAACGGGAAATGCTGTGGGAGAGATGAATATCCACCAATCTGCCCTCACCGTCCACAATTACAGTCACCGCGCCGTCGGGTGATGTCTCCTCCACCCGGATGGCACATATCCGCTTGTTCAGCTCCAGCATTCGCTCGGCATGCGACCGTAACGCGTCCACCGCGGCCGAAACATCCGTCAAATAACCGAAATTCGCTTCAGTCACCGCCACTCCTCAACCAACTCAGCGGGGCGTACTCGTATTCGGTCTCCTCGGCCAGCTCGGCCTGCGCGACCTCGTCTGCGGTGGGCAGCCCCATCCGATCCAGCACGTCGTGCGCCACACCGGCCTCCGCCAGTTCCGCCCGCCGCGCCAGCCGGGCCCGATTCGCTGATTGACGGCACAATCGCACGATCTCGGCCGCCAAACCGGCCGGATCGTGTCGTAACTCGGCTCGGTCCACAACTACCGACAGTGGCAATCCCAATTCCGTTGTCTCCACCGAGATCCGGCCCGCGGCGGATTCGGCGGTGCCGACGAGGAGTCCCAGTTCCGAGGCTGACATCTCGCACCTACCCTTCAAAAGGGAAGGTACGACAGGCTTTTACCGATATCGCCTGATGTTCCCAATCCTGAGAATTGGCTCGGCGAGGCGCGTCACGGCCGACGTGGGCTGGTTACCACGATTCTTCGGTGACCGAGAATCGTCGCGTGTCGTTGGGCAGGTGCAGGCTCCCGCTGACTCCGGTCTCGTCTTCGATCGCGCCGATGACCGTGCCGATGTCGGTGTCGACCATGGCGCGCAGCCGGTCCCGGTCGACCGGAACAGCGACGGTGCCATTGTCATCCATCACATACCGGCCGTCATCGACCAGGTCCCGCCACTCCAGTGTGCGGTGCGATACCCCACGCGGCCCGAAACGCGAACTGCCCTGGAGGATTTCGATCTGGCCGATCGTGGTGGCCGGGGTACTGCGAAATGCCTCGCAGCGGTCCGCGACGGTGTCGTACTCATCGGCGTCCGACGACTCGGCGGCGACCGACCGACCGAACGAATAGTCCGCGGCACCCGCTAGCTCTACCCGACCACGCTTGCCCGCATCGACGTCGGGGAGCTGCTCGACGAGCAGCCGTGCCAGTTCCGTGGACTCACATTCGCTCACGGCATAGCCGCCACTGTGATAGATCGTCTCGCCAGGTATTTGGGTGATGACCACGCACCGCTCCCATTTGCGCGCCGCGGCGACCCGGATGCGACCCGCCGCGTTGCGCGGCTCCCTACCGTCGAATCCGTGCACTCCCAACCGCACGTCCGGGTCGATCATGATGCTCAGCGCGGAGTCGAAGGACAGGTCCAGCCTGCCCTTCAGCTGATCGCTCACGATCGCGATCTCCCGCTGGTAATCGTCTTCCATCATGATCCGCGACGTAAAGTACAACGGCTTGGGAAGATGCCGCTCCGCGGAGAGCTCACGCCACCGGACATTGAGCTCGAAATCGGTCAGGTTCCAGGTACGGATCATGCGTCGACCGACGGCTCCGCCGTAGCGTCGACCTGCATGGTGGCGTCATCCTCGACACCAGTGCCGCCGGTCGCTGTGTCTATTGCCTGCTCGGCCGCCGCGATCGGCGTGTCGTCGAGAAGTCCGTCGCGCGGGAACATCCGGGCTTGCGCCCGCGGAGGCTCGTCCGGCCCAGCATGGTCGTGTCCGCCCGGTCCCTTCGCGTCGTGGTCCATCACGTCGTGGTGAGCCGCTGCGTCCAGCGCCTGCTCGATCGACGGCGTCAGCTGCTGAACCTCCTGCGCCAGGAGATTCGTGAACTGCTGGAACGCACCGGCCACCTGCTGCCCGATATTCGCCAGCGCACTCAGCTCGGCCTGGTTTTGCTGCGCCGCATAGGGGTTGTAGCTCGCCGGATACATCGGATCCCCGGCGTTGCCAGTCACGCCTGGGGCTGTGCCAGTGCCAGTGCCAGATTGAGTCTGCCCGTCCACTGGCGAGGTCGGCCTTCCCTGAATTGGCTGAGCAATCTGCTCCAGTGGGCCGGGTGGATTCGCAGTGGGCACTTTGTAATTGGAGTTCGGCTGTTGCGCCGCCTGGGCTTCGAGCTTGTCCAATCTGGTGAGAATCTGCTGCTCCAGCGAGGTTGGTTGACCCGCCGCAGCCGACTTGGCCGCGGCGCC
Organism: Nocardia sp. NPDC004604; assembly: GCF_040609795.1. Classification (NCBI taxonomy): domain Bacteria; kingdom Bacillati; phylum Actinomycetota; class Actinomycetes; order Mycobacteriales; family Nocardiaceae; genus Nocardia; species Nocardia sp. NPDC004604. Next base: position 68,763 of record NZ_JBEXLC010000017.1, on the reverse strand, counting down.
CCCGATGTTTGCACCGGTCGAGCCGCCGGTCGCCGCACCCGACGAACCATAATGCCCGCCCGCGGCCGCAGCGGCGGTGTCGGCATATTTTTTGTAGTCGGCCAACAACTGGCCGAGCCCGCTGTTCGGATCCTTCAACTGCCCGTCGAGATATGCTGCGACATCGTTCTTGACCTCATCGCTGAGCGCCTTTGAGTCGCCGGTCAACGCCGAATCCCCGGCCGGGTTCACCGGTGGGATTGTCGCGGTGGAACCCGTGGTCGCGGCGATCGGCGCCGCGATCAGGGGTAGGTTGGACGCACTCGCGTTCATGCCGGGCTTGTAGATGTCGTCGAAATTGTCGCGCAAATTGTCCTCGTGGTCGCCACCCATATCCCAATAGCCGGGCATATCGGGCAGCGTGATCGCGAATTGGTTGAGCCACTCACCGGTAAAGATCAGCTTCGCCGCGGTCTTTGTCATGCTGTCGAGCACGGCACGTGCGCTGTCGAGGTAGTTTGCGCACGCCTGTTTGGCCTGGGCGGCGCCCGCACCATGCCATGATTTGTCCGTATCCGACGAGTCACTGCCGCCGACGACAGCTTTCAACGCTGACTCCATCTGGGTAAATCCCGCGTCGAGCTGGTCGCGCAGCATCAGCCACTCGCGCGCGGTGCCGATAACCTTCAGGTAGTTGATCGACTTCCCGAGTTCATAGAATTTGTCGTCATCCAGGCTGCTCGAATCCTCAAGGCTCATCGTCACGGAGTACGTGTTGTGCTCATGCGAGCCAGGCGGGTCACCAATGCCCAGCGCATGCCGGGAATAGTCGTACATGGTTTGCAGAACATCCGTGCCATCTTTTTTCAAATTGGCCACACCTGCATCGTCAACGATCACCCCGGGCAGCTGCGCAAAGTTGGCATATCGCTCCCTCTTGATCTTGTCGCCGTTGTGGTTTGTCAACGGCCCGGCATGCGATGCGTCGTCATACACACCCACTGGCAACGGATTCGACGCACTGATCTTGTCGTCGAGATTCCCGGTCAGGTTGAAACCCGCGGCATTCTTCTCATCCATCCCTCTGTATTGCTTGTCGGCGGCATGGAAGGTGTCGATCATCCCCTCCAGAACTTGCTCATGACGTTCGAGAGACGACTGCAGCGCGCCCGCTTGGGTGTCGAATACCCCCGACAACTGCCGCCCCGACGGCAAGTTCCCGGTCGGGGGATTGCCGATCGCAGGCGTCATGTAAAGATTTCCGATCGCACCTTTGACCCCGCGGAGCCGGTCCAATGCCGTATCGACCGCGGATACACACGCGGTGGCCGAATCGTGCCCCAGAATGAGATTGTTACCCCTCGCCTGCGTTGTCAACCCTGTCCACGGATTCGAGGGGCTCGGGGTCGACGACGTCGACGAGTCGACAACATAGGTGCGGTCGGTGTCGTCCGGCGTGGCAGGGGTACTCGGGGTGGCTCCGTGGGTACTGCCGTCGCCGCTAGCCATGGTTCTCGTCCTTTATCGTCTCGATCACCGTGATGATCCGGCTGTTGATGAGGGCGGTCAGGCGGGACACGTCGACGGCGACTGCGAGTGGCGGGGTGTCGTCGAGCAACGCGTAGCGGCCGTCGCCGACGAGGTCACGCCAGCCGAGTCGCAGCCGAATCCGTCCGCGTGGGCCGAATTTCGAGATGCCCTGCTCTATTTCGATCAGCCCGCGGGAGTCCACCGGCGCTGCGACGAACGCGCGGGCGCGCTCGGTGTCACTGCTGTAGTCGTCAACGGAGTCGGTCGCCACTGGACGACGGTAGGAGTGGTCGATGTCGTCCGGGCTCACCACCGGTGAAAGGTCGATCTCCGCATGGCGGCCCCGCTCGACCTTCGGCAGATGCCCGACCACCACGTCGGCCAAGGTTGTCGCCGGGAACTCGGTGATCGTGTATCCCGTGGTGTGCCAGATGCTTTCGCCCAAACACTGGGTGACGATGTAGCCATAGCCGCCGCGCCGGGTCGCGAGGATACGCAGGCACCGCGATGTGTCCAGCGGATCCGCGCCGAGGGCGTGCGCGGTGACGCGGATGTCGGGGAGGGCGATGCTGTCGATCACTTCGTCCAACACCGGGTCCGGGAACTTCCGTGCGCGCTCGCGCGCCTGCGCGCGTTGCCGGTTCAACTCGTCCGGGCTCACGATCGAGGTCCGGAAGGTCAACGGCGGCGGCGGAAACCGCTCACCTGTGCGTGCGCGCCACCGCTCCAGGAACTCCAGATCGCCGCATTGCCACTTCCGTGCGGTCTCGAGTGTCATTGCTCGACAACCGGTTTCGCGACCGCTGGCGGCTTGCCGAATGCTTCCCCCAGATACCGCTTCGACGACAGGTATTCGGCGCGCTTCTTCTCCTTGTCCTCTCCCGCCGGCTTGGCGCCACCCATGCCGCCCGGATAGCCCCCGTACCCGCCTTGCGGTGCCATGCCTGCCCGCGCGGCCAGCGCGTCCTTCTCGGCCTCGGCCGCGGCGCGTGGAAACAACTTGGCTTCCTGCGCAGCCTCTTTCGCCAACTCGGCGGCCTTGATGCCCGCGCCGCCTCCCCCGCCCCCGCCACCGAGCGCGCCGGTTTTCGGCTTGCCCACCGGCGCCTTATGGGCGTTCGCCAGATTCGCCAAACCACTCGTGCTCGGTGAATTCGGCTGCGTCCCCCGCTGTGCCGCCGAATTCGCCTGCCCCAGCGCGTTTTCCGCCTGGCTCAACGGACTTGCCGCCGGTTTCGTGGAATAGGGCGATTCGCTCGGGCTACTTGGATCGCTGGGGTTCGTGGTCGGAGGCTGACTCGGGTCCGCGGGCGGAGGCTGACTCGGGTCCGCGCCCCGAAGCCTGTCGTGGAGATACTGATCCGCATCCAACAGCCCTGTGTCCGGCCGCTCGGTCATGCTGGGCCCGGTGTTCGGCAGCACGCCGATGGTGGGGCCCCTGGTGTCCAAGCCGCCGACCGGTTGCCCGGGCGGACCCGAGGGGCCCGGATCCTTCGCGGCGGCAGAGGTCACCGGCGCGGCAGGCGGGATATGTGGCACATATGACGACGGGTCGGTGACGACATTCTTCACGTATCCGTTCTCGTACACATCGAGGTAGGGACGAGTGTCCCCAGTGCCCAGCGCCTGCACCTCGACGGTGGAGACGCTCTGCTGCTCTGGCGGAACCGGATCCTGCGGCAACTGTGGCTTCACGACGTTCATCCAGCTCGCCACGTGCATCAGCATGTCGTGCGCGCCGTACATGCCGCCGGTCAGCGTATTGAGCTGCTCGCCGTAGGTGGACATCGACTTGACGGCTGCCGAATAGCCCGCACCATCCCACGCTTGCGTGACACTCTGGTCGCCCAGCACCGACTTCAATTCCGCGAAGCGGGAATACAGCTGGCCCGCCATCTGCCACCAGAACCCCGCTGTCGAGCCCGTGGCTTGCGGGTCCATTGTCAGGCCGAGGTAATACAGATCGTGATAACTCAGCTGGGTGGCGTCCAGCGGCGTGACGGCCTTGTTGTCGCTCTTATCGCCGTAGTACGTGGGCCGGGTCGCCGCCACCATCTGGGCGTGGTCCATGCGGTCCGCGTAGTCATGTGAATTGGCCTTCGGCCCCGCAGGGGTGTCTTGTGTCAGGCTCTCGGTGGGGGCATTCTTGTCCAACGTTATCGCGTCGGCGTGGGCGGTCGCGGCCGACGGATTCAGCAGGGCCGCCTGCCGTTTCGCGGCATCGTCGAAGATAGCCGCCGAGGCGCCGTCGGTGGACGGGTACATCTTGCCGATATTGAGATAGGTGTCCAACATCTCGTTGAGCACCTTCGCATGGCTGAGCAGGCCGTCCTTCAGGGTGCCCGAAGCAAGGGTGGTGTAGATCTGCCGCGTTTGCTCGCCGGGACTCGGTCCCCCGCCCTGATAGTCACCGGGATGCCGAACGCCCGCCTCGTACGGCAGCGTTCCGAAGGAGCCGGCTCGCAGGGCGAATCCGCCTGCGGCGGTTTGACTCTCGACGTGTGCTACCTGTTCGAGAGCAGCGATGATCTTCGCCGCCACGGTGGCGGCGACCTTGGGGTCGAATCGGATCTCCCCATTACCCGCCTTCTCGGCGAGCTGCGCCCACTGGTTCCCCATCTGGTCGACAGGATTGTTCTTGGCCATAGCATCACCGCCGTTTCAGCACGCGCGGCCGAAGGCGATCTCGGCCGGGTCGAGGCATACCTGGTGTTCCGGACTGACGATCTCGCCCGCGGCCGTGACCACGAACAACGCCGTGCTATCCGCCGCTGGAAGATTCGGCTCGCTCACGTCCGAAACGGTACATCCGCCAAGACCGCGACTCCCCTGTCCCCAAACTTGGGAAGCGCCGTGACCTGGGTCCGACCGGACCCAGCCGGTGAATCTACGTATGTTCGCCGATGTTTCGGCCTCCGCCTCGTTCATAGCATTTGCAAAACCGTCCATGAACCGAGAATTGCGATGCCAGGTTTCCTAATCACGCCAGCAGACTCCGCGCTACCAGCGCCCCGGCCGCCCTGCGCGGCGCGGCCGGACAACTGGGATCTCGACGTCGGTTCGAAGAAGGCCTGGCATATGGCCATCAGCACCTGCCTCAGCTGCCCGATGCTGGATTCGTGCCGGACGTCCGCGAAAAAACTGACCGCACAAGGAATGGGTCCTCGCTCCATGATTTGGGCCGGGGTCGCATATAACGCGGTCGGTCGGATTGTCGACGACATCGACCACTATCACCCACCGTCGAGGACGAAGCCCGGCATCCTCCGGATCGTGCGCACCACCGCCGCGAACGCGAACCTTTCGACATCAAGTCCCGAGCAGGCCATCCGCAGGCATTTCGTGATCGGCCACCGCAACCCGGAGTCGACCTCACAGAGGTCCGCACCGGTCGACCAACTCCAACCAAACTGATTGTGAGCTGCTGTCAGAAACTCTCACCGAGGATGCTGCAGGAGATCTGGGGCGGGGCCGTCGTCGTCAGGCGCTGACGAGGCAGGGCAATCACTCCGGCCCAGTGTGACAGTCGCATCACTCACTCCCCTGTATCGCACGAATGCGCGATCCCTGGCTAGAAACAACATCCGCCACCCCACCGAGATGAGCGTCCGATACCCGCCGAGCGAATCCTCCTCCGCAACAAGGGATCTCCACACACCGGCGGATATTGACGCGACATTCGGTGTCGCCGCTACCTCCGCCTTCACCGCGACTGGTGGCTACGGCACCGTCACGCCGTCGCCTCCGGCTACCGCGCGGCCATGGCCGTCGCCGTCGTGGCGGCCGTAATCGTGACTTCGTCGGAGAGCACTCTGTTGTACGCACCCCAATTCTCTTGGCTGCCATCGGCTGTGGGACACCTCGCGCAACAGCAGGCGCAGCCGTTCAGCCTCGACCCACACGGGCTGCAATGTTTGCAGTCGATGAGACCGGTGACTTGCCGAAGCGAAAACCCCACTGTCAGCGTATTTCTCCGGATACGACATACGAACATAGGCACGATGGCGGATATTCGGTCTGTCCCGGCACGGTTACGCTCTGCGAAGTTCCCAGGCGTCCATCTGCACCGCCAACGACCGCGGGTATCTCGCGGCTTGTGGTCACCGCGATTCCGATCGCCCCGTCAACTGTAGGAGAACACCATCTTGATCGAGTCCGCCGTGCACCGAGCCGTCGAGAACATGATCGCGAATGCGCCTGCGGGATGGACGGAAGCCGTATCGGAATGCAACGCAGCGAACGACTCCATGAGCTCGGCCTTGGTGTCCTACATGGTGGGCGGTCGATCGGTGCCATACATGAGTAGAGACTCATTGGACTCGTTGAGAATTATGCAGAAAGATATGCGGGCAATTGCGGCGGAGTTGCAGGAATCTGCCGACTGGGACAAAGCAACGATCACTCTCACTTGCGACGCGACCGGCGAATACCGATTGGTCGCGGTGCGGCATGGTGTCAAGCGAACCCTCGGCTCATCATCTGGATATTTGGCGATAATTGACCCCACGTATGAATTGCCGTGGCCCGGCGACGGGCAGGACGCTGGGGCATCCGATGCACAAGGCGATCCCGAGCTCGCAGTAGAACGGTTCCACGAGTATCTGCGGCGCCGTGAGACGATCTTGGGGCGGCCCGATCAACTACGACCGCCGGCATCGGCAGCGGCGCTCGCGGCCGCCGAGCGCCGCATCGGTCAACCGCTACCCGCTGACCTGCGGGCGTTGTACTTGATCGCCGACGGCGAAAACCCCAACACAGGGAGTTTGTTCGGCGGCAACGCGTGGATGCCGCTCAAAAGTGTTGTCGCGACTCTCGAGGAGGAGAGAGACCTATACGCGACCATGACAAAGCACTTCGGCTGGCATCTGGCCTGGAAGTGGGTCGTTCTCGATGCCCAACCGCCAGAAACTGTTCGACGCTGTGGAGGCCATCCTGGGTGGATTCCGATCGGTACCAACCTGACCGGCAACTACATGGCGGTGGACATGGCTCCGGCCCGTCATGGACACCCTGGCCAGATCATCCTCACTGGTCGCGATTATTCCGACGGCCCAGCCTATGTCGCCGAATCGGTAACCTCGCTGCTGGGCCACTATCTGACTGCGCTCGAGCTGGAACAGTTCGAGGTATCCAGTGACGCGATCTCCATCTCGGCCCCTGACTACGAGATCGGCCCCAAGCGACTCATAGGCGGAACCGAGACCCTCGACGATGTCACACCGACCCTTCAGTTGGTCACCCTCAGCGGCTCGAGCCCGATCGATCTGGCCCCACTGGCTGCGGTACCGAACCTGCGGAGCCTATATGTGTGGTTCCCCGTTCGAGACCTCACTCCGATTCGGCATCTGCCTATTGAATCGCTGCACATCAAGTTGGCCAATGCAGATCTCGGCGATCTCGACGGACATCACGCCCTCACATCCTTGACCGTAGAGACCACGGCCCCTGTCGATATCACCCCGCTGCGCACCGTCTCGACCCTTCGCAGCTTGGATCTCTCGAAGGCCGAGGTCCGGGACTTGAAAGTGCTGGCTGACCTGCCGGAACTACGCTATTTGGCGCTCCGGCCAGATCAGTGGGAAATCCTGCTGGACCAAGGAAAACTCCCCGCCACTCTCGCCGCAGCTCGGCTGATCGACGACTCCCCGTCTCTGGATGAAGCCGTGGTGTGGTCACAGCGCCTGGGCATCCCGACGAGTGAGGTGTTCCGCCTTTCCGGCCGGCTCAGGTGACCGAACTTGTACCAGTCCAACAACGCCCCGGTCGAAGTCGATAGCCAGGCCGATCCGTGCACGAATCACATGCGGTTGGTTCTGGCGCTGGTTTCGGTCAGCCAGTTCATGGTCATCCTCGACGCGTCCATCGTGAACATCGCGTTGGCGACGATCCAACGCGATCTCGGCTTCACCGCCACCGGTTTGGCCTGGGTGGTGGACGGCTACCTGATCACCGTCGCCGGATTCATGTTGCTGGCCGGCCGAGCCACCGATCTGTTCGGCCATCGTCGGATGCTGGTCGGCGGGTTGGCTTTGTTCACTGTGTCGAGTCTGACGGGTGGTCTGGCGGGTGCGCCGCAGATGCTGGTGGCAGCCCGCGTGGTACAGGGCGTCGGTGCGGCGATGATGGCACCAGCGACATTGGCGGTGGTCAACACCAGGTTCACCGAAAAGCATTCGCGGGCGAGGGCTTTCGGTGTCTGGTCTGCTGCGGGTGGCGTGGGCGGGACGATGGGCGCGCTCGCGGGCGGAGTCATCACCACTGGCCTGTCGTGGCGGTGGGTCTTCCTGATCAACGTGCCGATCGGCGCGGTTCTGATCGTACTGGCGTCAATTACATTGTCCGACAAGCAAATCCGCCGGAGTGAATCGCTCGACCTCAGCGGTGCGATCACGGCAACGGCAGGGTTGGCCGCCTTGATATACGGAGCGATACAAACCGCTGATCACGTCTGGACTTCGCCCCGGATACTTGGTCCGCTCGGAGCGGGGCTCCTACTGCTCGCGGTCTTTGTCGTGGTGGAGGCGCGCTTTGCAGCTCAGCCGCTGATGCCCTTGCGGCTCCTCCGAATCCGGCGAGTAGCCGTCGGGGTCGGCATGCTGGCGCTGCTCGGCGGAATTTCCATCGCGATGTGGTGTTTCACGCCGCTGTTCTTGCAGAACGTGCTGGGATACGACGCACTTCGCGCCGGACTCGGGCAAACACCGGCCGCGATGACATTCCTGATTGTCGCGCGAGCGGCTGCGACGCTCCTACCGCGAACAGGGCCGCGCCCGCTGGTTCTGACCGGATGCGCTTGTCTTCTAACCGGTTTCGTCTGGCTCGCACAAGCCGACACTGCCAGCGGCTACCTCTTCGGCGTGCTCGGTCAGACGTTGCTCGTCGCGGTCGGCATCGGGCTGACCTTTCCAACGCTCATGGCTACGGCGACGGTCGATGCCCTCGACAGCGACACCGGGATTGTCAGCAGCCTCGCAACCACCGGCAATCAAGTGGGCGGCTCGATCGGCCTGGCTGCACTCTCCACTGCCGCCGGGGCCAAAGTGGCGCGGGAAGCCGGGAACTCCCTTTCCGCCGTCGCTGCCGGTTATAATTTGGTCTTCTTGCTGGCGGCAGGGCTCGCCTGCGCCATTGCCGTTGCGAGCGTGTTACTGCCGCCCAACCAACGGAATCTACCGCCTACTCGCTGAGAGCTGTTGCCTGTACTACAGAGCGGGCCGAGCATCTGCGTGGGCGGTCTTGCGCCGCAGGCGATCTCGATTCATACAATGAATCGTCTGGTGGCTCGAACACGACCGGCCCCTATCCCCCGACCAGATCGCCGAGCAATCCGCCCACATATTCGCGATTAGTCGGGCGTATTACGAGCTCTGCCCGGCCAAGCCGATCGCCACTTGGACCCGCGACTGCAGATTCAGCTTCGCCAGAATGCTGGAGACGTGTGACTGAATAGTGCGCGGGGACAGGAACATCCTGGTCGCGATATCGGAATTCGACCGTCCCTGCGCCACCAGCGCGACGACCTTCCGCTCGGTTGGCGTCAGCGCATCCCAGCCCGTCTTGGGCCGGTTGCGGGGCCCGCGGCGACCGCGCCGTATCCCGAAATCGCGTAGACGTGCCTCGGCCCGCGCAATGTCCCATTCGGCCCCGAAGCGGGTGTATAGCTCGATCGCCCTTTCCAGTGCCGACCGAGCCTCATCCAGTCGGCCATTGCTCGCGAGCAAGACGGCGAGATTTTCGTTCGCCTGTCCTTCATACCAAGGCCGACCGGCACACCGAAATGACTCTACGGCCTCGGCTACAAGTTCGATGCTGCTCTCGGCCAGCCCACGGCACAACACCGCAGTCGCGTGGCGACTGTGTGTGAAGTAACGCGCCTCCAGCGCTTCCGCAGCGGCTGCGACCTTACTGGCAATATCAAGCCTGTTGGCCACAACTGCCAGCCGCGCCAGATCCGGATACAGCGGATACACCGCGACGGAGGCCGCCGGTTCGGCGAGTTGATCGCAGATGTCCGACGTCGCTTCCAGCGCCTGATCCGGACGGCCTTGGGCTTCGCACACCAGCGCATGGACCCAGGGACGCAGATGGCGAGAATTGCGACTGCCCAGCCGGTCGTCTGGTGTCGGCAGCGACTCGGGAGCACCGGTGAAGGTGCCACGGCGCACTGCAACGAGAGCGACAAAGCACTCGGCGGTCGCGGCATATCCGAAGATGTCCGTTCCGTCCTGGCAGACTCGCACATCGGCGAGGGCCTCGTCCCAGCGGCCTTCCAAGTAGTGCATGCGCGCCAAATCCAGCCGAATGGACCCGAGAAACATCCCGGAGGTACTTTCGCTCAATCGAATTGCCAGTGTGAACGTCTTCTCTGCCGCCGCGTACTGGTCGAGCTCGGTCAGGCAACGACCGCTCAGCGAGTACGGGTCGATGTGGGAAAGTCGCCGACGGCCACTGTGTTCGTAGCTTCGAACCAGCCGATCGCCGAGTTCCTGCGCTTCACCGAGAAATCCTTGGTGATATCGCAGTAGGCCCAGTGCGAAGGCACCCAGTCCCCACGCGATGGGATCCGCGCAGGCTTCACCAGTCGAAATCGCCCATGCCGAAGCCTCTTCGACGACCTCGCAGCGCCTGAGAAGCAGGTAGGACAAGGCGCGGAACCCGTGATACTGGCCCTGTTGTATCGGCGTGAGGCCAGGCCGGGCAAGGACGGATTCGGCGACAGCGACGGCAGCGGCCACGTTTCCTTGGGCGAAGCACGCGTGAGCCAACAGCCAGTGGAGCTGATTGCTGGGCGCTGGTTCCTGACCTGCCGAGGCGGCATCGTCCGACAATGTCCGCCGCGCTACTGCCTCTGCCTTGCCAGGATTTCCGCTCCACAACAGCGCCCTGACATGCCACAGTCGCAGCACATCGCAGCGTGCGGTGTCCAGTGTTGGAGACCCGATGGCCCGATCGAGCAGACCTACTGCCAGCTCGGGAGCGCGAACCGTCAGTCTCTCCACAACTTCGACCAGCCAGTCCAAACTGGCACTATCCAGCGGCGCATCGCCTGCCAGCAGATAGGTCGCGACGCGCTCGACCGGCGCCTCCATCGACATCAAGACACGCGCCGCCCGCAACTGCAGCGTCGTGCGTGTCGAGGGCGGGAGTTGATCGGCCAGAACTTGGCGGATCAGATCGTGCCGGAATACCAAGTCCGAACCGGCACGAACCAGGATTCCCGCCTCGACCGCCACACTGATGACGTTCCACACGTCGATGAGTGCCGCTCCGAGCACCGACGACAGCTCGATCGCCTCGACACCTGGCCCCAAGGCCGCCGCCATAGGCAGAACCTGCCGTGACTGCGCAGGTAGATAATCCAGCCTGCGCACAATCACATCGGTCAGCGATTCGGGCAGCCGGATTTCACCAGGCCCTTTTGCCTTGAATGTCGCTGGGTCGGGTCTGATCTCGCCGAGTTCGATCAAGCCGGCCTGCATCAATCCAGCCACCAGTTCGATGACGTACAGCGGATTTCCGGCAGCACCCGAGACGGCGGCGGACAACCGCGGTCCGGCGGGCAAGCCGAGGGAGTCTTCCACTAACGCGGCCACTTCCGCATCGTTCATCGGACCGAGCCGCAGCTGCTCTGCACCCCACGACTCGAATTGACCGAGCACGCATGACAGATTCTTATCGCGTGGTAACGGCGGAAGCGCGAGAATTATCGAAAGCGAAAGCTCACCAACGGATTCGCCTAGGCGCTGCAATGTCAGCAGACTCGACGGATCGGCCCATTGCACATCGTCCAAGATCAACACAGTGGGCCCCGACATGCAAATGTCCTTGAAGGCCGTGACCAAGGACTCGACCATCGCCATCTCTTGACCGATCGCCACGCTGTCGGGGTTCATGTCCGGTCGTACAGCTACCAGGGGACGCTCTCCCGAAGCCGCTGCGATGGCGCTCAGAGCGGCGAACGGTACACGCTGCTCGAGCTCTTTGGCTTCGCCGCGAAGAACTCTCACACCGCGCGCGGTCGCCACCCGCGTGGCCGCAGCCAGCAGCGCAGTCTTGCCGATGCCTGGTTCACCTTCGAGAATGACAATCCCGCCACGCCCCGTCGTCGTTTCTTGTAGACACCGGTCGATCCGGTCGAGTTCATCCTTGCGACCGATCAGCTGGCCGATCAGTCCGTGCTTGCGAGTGGATTCGGGAGACATACCGACGTCGGACTGTCCCATTGGTTCGACCTGCGACGCGGTCTCGAAGTGCATTTTCATCATGTCTACTGCCTGGGAATAGAGAGGCCGATCAGCTTCTTGTGGGCAAAATGGACCTGCCCGTGGGCAACCCCTGACCTGTCCGCGGCCGCGACCTGTCGAGAACAGCACGGTCAGGTGAATGCGATTGGTGGAGAGGACAATTCGATCAGGTCCCCTACTTCACCGACATCGACTGCCTCCCCCTCTTCCCGCTCGGTTCATGCTGGTTCGCGACCACAACCTCCGAGCGGCACTTACAACGCCGAGCTTCGCGCTCGAACCGAATCGCAGCGGGCCGGGCAAGCGTCCAAGTGTCTCGCACTGGCATCGATGGCGGTGCGGCACCATTGCGACTTCTATGCCGATCGGAAAGGACCTGTGTCATTTCTGATCCTGCCGGAGGTAGGCTGATCTACCAGTAGGTCAGATTCTCATCAGTACCCGCCCGATAGTCAAGGGGTAACCGACGATGACGCCACGCCCCGTGAGCGGCGACAGCAGCACCAGGTCGCATATCCTCGACGCAGCCGAACGGCTCGTGCAGAGTCGCGGGTTCAACGGATTCAGCTACGCGGACATCGCCGCCGAACTGTCGATCTCCAAACCCGCTCTGCACTATCACTTTCCAGGCAAGGCGGAACTCGGCCTGGCACTCATCCGACGGTACGAGCACCGCTTCTTCGAGGCACTGTCGACCGTCGACGAGCAGAGGGCTCCTCAGCGGCTCGAATACTATGCGAGCCTGTATCTCGGCGTCCTGCGCGAACAACGAATGTGCTTGTGCGGCATGCTCGCTGCCGAATACACGACGTTGTCCGATCCGATGCAGAGGTCGGTGATCCACTTCTTCGACCGGAACGAAGCATGGCTCTCCGAAGTTCTGACCCAGGGCAGGAGAGAAGGCACGCTCACCTTCGCCGGATCGCCGCACGAGAGGGCGCACGTCATCATCGGCTCTCTTGAAGGCGCGATGCTCGTCTCCCGACTATACGGCAATCTCGACATTCTGCAGACGACAGCGACCCATCTGATGATGGGACTCGCACCCGGCACTACGGATGAAATCACCGGCTCCACAATGTGATTCGTGACCCTCGAGTTGCTTGGCGACGACACGACAGCACCGCGTGTCTTCATCCGGGTCCCAATGTTCGGGGCGCCCGGTCGTCACTCGGTCGGAGCCTCCCGCAGGGCCGAAACCGATACGTTGACGGCCAAGGTGAGATCGCGTTCGCCGATCCAGTGTAGATGGATCGGCGCACCGCACGCGTTGTCGTACAGCCGGATTCCCGCACCGAGCAGGACCGGTGCTATGTACAAATTGATTTCATCGACCAGACCCAGTTCGAGTTGAACCCGCGACTCTGCACGAGCCGTTCGGCTGCGTCGAGGATGCGTCGTTGTCTCTGTTCGAGGGGCGTGGCGTCATGGTCGATCAACTCCCTGACCATCGAGCGAGCACTGACCAGAATCTGACCTACTAGAAAGTTAGTGTTCTCCGGGCGATCGAGACGAAATGTAGCTTTCCAGTCACGCGGACCAACCCGCGGCCCGCCGACCCGCATTGATGTTTCTGTAAGGCGTGCGAATCTGCCGGCTGGCGAGAGTGATCCCGGCAGTGCATGAGGCGCCGTTGGTCCGGGTGCTGTCAGGTGTTCGTGACCTGACCCCATGATTTCGGTCCGGATCGGCCCATTCCCACCCGATCACGAATGGGCCGATCAGCGTCAGCATCCAACAGCAACACTCGACCAGCAGCGTCACGATTTCCGCGCCAGAACCCTTCACGCTGGCGAGCGACACCGCTTCGAGACGGCTCGTTACTGCAGGGAGGCCGGCTGCCAATACGTCTCAGAAGCACGTACTTCGGCGATGGTCCGGCCACGACGTCGCCGAAAGAGTGCGCGCAGCGTGCCGGCGTTGAGATAGCCAACCTTAGTTGCAATCGCGTCCACTGTCAGAGATGTCGTCCGCAAGAGTCGCGTTGCTCGCTCCAACCGAATCTCGTCGACAAAATCTCTTGGGGACATTCCCAACTCGGCCTGGGCCGCGCGTTGCAGACTGCGAGGGGTAACGCCAAGAGCCTTGGCAGCATCAGCGATCGAGAACTGATCGGCAATGCGATCGCGCACCCAGCGCTCGAACGATGCCACCAGCGAGTGGCCTCGGGCGATTACCTCCGGTATTGCGAACTCGATTTGTGTCCTTCGGCTGCCGACCGTCATGTATCTCGCGACCAGCTCCGCCACGGCCGGACTGACAGGAACGATCAGCGACAGCGCAAGATCCAGATGCGACAATACCGCTCCCGCGGTGGTCACCCCGCTCGCGCGACACAGCGTGCGGCCCTCCTGCACATCAACTCCGGGATATCTACGCCGGAAGGTGGGGCCGAGCCACCAACTCGTGGTCGCCGGTTGGCCGTCCAGTACACCAGCCTCGGCCAGGAAGAATGTTCCGGTACACGCGGCGGCAACGTGTGCTCCGCTCTGCCGGGTGGCCGAAATTCGTTCCAGTATAGGGCGATTCGCGCGGGCCGAGACCAGACCGATCAGGGCCTCGGCATCGAGGACTTCGACCGCGGGCACGATCATCACATCGATTTCGGTGCTCAGATCGTTCAGTGATGTGGTCGGTATCAGGTGTCCGTGACCTGACCGAACGCCGTGACCAAGTGACACCGTATGGACGTGCCAAGGTGCCGGCGGACATTCCAGGTCGTTCAGTACGGCATTTGCCATATTGAATGTCTCGAGCACAGCGGCAAACCCAAAATCGGCCACTCCATCGACGACGAAGACCGCGACTTCCATGTCGCAAACAGTACCAATTCTGTCCGCTGCGACACCAGCAATTACGCTGCTGTCGCTCTAGAGTTCGGATACGACTCCTCGAGATCCGGTACGTGCCGATCCGACACGGCTATATGACGGCGTCGTATTCGAGACCAACGGGATGCTCTTCGAGCTACATCCCGTTGCCGCTGCGACTAATTGGTTCGACGCAGAACGAGACGGGGCCAAGAAGATGCGTATCTACTGCAGCCGCTGTCACACAGCCGAATACACGGCTACCATCACAGCCACGGACCCAGGCGCGGTAGAGTTCGAGCCAGGATCCCTGTCTTCGACCACAGGATTCTCCGACTGTCTTCTTGTCAGAGCCGGCGTGGAACGCGGAGACATCGTGCTGGCCGATACCGCCGCTGAGATTGTTTACCGGATTGCCCTCGAAGCCGACGCGGCGATCACCGTCATCGACGGATTCGCCCATCGCTCAGCTGCATGGACGGCCATCCGAGAGTATCCGCCCTCCCCGGCCATCGAGACGACGGATGTGCTGTCGCACCTGGCGAAACGCCTGAGGGAACATGGCGTACACGTCCATCTCGTGCCGTTCGGCTGGAGCAAGAGCTGGGAGGCCGATCCTCTCGACGATCCGAGATCTCAACACGTCATCGATCTCGCGATCGGCAACGAGCCGGTCGTTTGGAGCGCTGCCGACATCGGCGGCTGGAACTCGCGTTGTGGCTTGCTGTTTCGGCCTTAGACAGTGTCGCAAGTCGCTGATTTCGCCAGCTTTCTTGTAACAGGCCATGGCTGCAGCGGGGGTGGGGAAGCCGAAAAACCGGACTTAGGTGACATTTTGGCGTGAGCCGAGCCCATGCTGGGATGTCCAATCGAATCCCCAGCAGTGGAACCGAAGTGTATAAAGCACTCCGGGCACGGTGCGCCCCAATGGGAGCCGGGTAGCCAGCCAATTGTCCTGCCGCTGTCGAACATCCATGAGCCTAGCTCCCGCTCACGGCACGCACCTCAAAGAATCGTCCTCACGTGCCAGAGCTCTGGAAAAAACGTGACGTCCAGAACCTTCCGCAGATACGGCACCCCGCTCGTTCCGCCGGTCCCCTGTTTGAAACCGATGATGCGTTCGACTGTCGTAACGTGACGGAAGCGCCATTGCCGGAACATGTCCTCGAGGTCGACGAGTTGCTCGGCCATCGCATACAGCTCCCAGTGTTTCTGCGGCTTGCGATACACCTCGATCCACGCATCTTCAACCGTCTGATCGTGCTGCGTCGGCTGCGCCCAATCTCGCTCGAGCCGTGCGGGAGTAATCGGAAAACCGCGTCGAGCGAGCAGACGGATCACTTCGTCGTACAACGACGGCGCGTCGAGCATCGCGCGCACCTGTGCGAGGACCTCCGGCCTGTGCGCATGCGGACGGAGCAGGTGCGAGTTCTTGTTGCCGAGCAGAAATTCGAGCTGCCGGTACTGATAGGACTGGAATCCAGATGATTGCGCGAGATACGGCCGTATCGCCGAGTACTCCGACGGTGTCAGCGTGGCGAGCACGTTCCACGCCTGTACGAGCTGCTCGAAGATCCGTGACACCCGAGCGAGTACCTTCAACGCGGGTGGCAGCTCGTCGCGATGGATCGCCTCGAGTGCCACACGAAGCTCGTGAAGTACCAGCTTCATCCACAGCTCGGTCGTCTGATGCTGGATGATGAACAGCAGCTCGTTGGGATCCGGCGACAGCGGTTGCTGTGCGCTCAGGATCGCCCCGAGAGACAGATAGTCGCCGTAGCTCATCGCATTCGGATAATCGAGTGTCGCGTTGTCGTCGCCGACGGACTCGCTGGCGCCGCTCGGCATGCGCGGCGCTCCGTATCCGGTGTGCTCGCCCGAGAACAGGCAACTCACCGATGCGCCGTCGCCGGACGGTCGCATCCGGGCAGAATTCACGATCGTGTCCTCCATGAATCAAACTGCGAATGATCGAAATTCGAGTGCACCGCCCACCGGTGAAGCGCACACACTCAGCCGTAGGCCAAGGTGCTCGTGGGACGCGAAATGCCCTGTACCAGAAGGTGATTCGCCACAGTTGCGGGAACAAAGTTTCGGCGGTCGACCGACTCGTCGGCGTCGATACGCTTCACTGTTCGAGGACCGATGCGAGCTCGGCCGACATTTTCGCCTCGATCGAATTCTGTTGTAGCGCAAGCAAAAACTAGGAGCATATGCCTGGAAGCTCAACCCCTACGTGGTCGCCGAATTTGCCTGGGCACCGCTCGGGTGCGAGATCTCGCAAGCACTCAGACCTCCTTTCTCACCTACCGGCGTCATCGAGACTAGGAAGACCGGAGTGGTGAGACATCCGCCATACTGCGGAGCGCGGAACGTAGCCAGGCACCCAGCAGCTACACAGTCCGCAAGAGTTGCGCCAACCGTACCGACGTACAGCTGGCACTTCCGAGCGCAGCCGTCGCACCGTCCAGATCCTCCACCGGCACTGTGCTGATGATCAGACATGACATCACCGGCCCGTTGCAGCCCGAACTGATCAAGCCACGCGGCCCCTGGCGCACGGCCGACCACGTCGAATTGGCCACCGCCGAATGGGTGGATTGGTTTAATCACCGGCGGCTCTACCAGCACTGCGGTGACATGCCACCCGCCGAGATGGAGACCGCCTACTACTGTCAACAACCAGCCCAGCAAACCGCTGAGCTGTCACACCCGTAAGTCTCCGGACTCACCGGGGGGATTCAGGGAACGATTCCGAGGTGATCCGTTCCGTATCCGTCGACGCCGCTTGAATAGTCGAACACGATAAGGAGACAGTTGGCATGTTCGATGATGACCTCGCACAAAGTCTGGTGGACCGGGCTACCACGTTCCAGCGGGCGCTCGTCGCCACTTTGTGCTTGAACCGCGCGGTCGCCCTCACACACGACGAGTGGACGGACCGTGAGGTACCCGGATTCCGGCAACTCATCGATGACTCAGCGGAATTCTGTCGGGCCCGAGCGGTCGGCGGTCCGCCCCGGACTGATCCGGACCTCCTGGCCGCACGATTCCGCGAGATTCTCCGCCCGGACGATTGGCCGGGCGACGAACCCGACGGTCTCGCGGCCTGGCTCATGGACGTGGTCTCGATCGCGGATTATGTGATACGGACGTGGACCGAGCCCGACCTGAGCGATTCGCGGTGCTTCAATGTCCTTGTCGCCTCCTATTCCCTAGCGGGAATGTTGAACGACGATGCTGTTCAAACCGGCGCCAGGGACCTCGGCGAGCTCGAGGTCACGAGGCAGATCGCCGACCTACGAGCAGTGATCAGCCTGCACAATCCGATCGGTGTCGACCAATTGGACTGGCTGTTGGCGGAGTCAGATGCGCTCGCCGAAGCGTATCGGCGAAGATTCCAGGATATTGTCGCTAAGTATGGATCGGAGCGATGACGGAGTGACCGCACAGCTACAATGATTCCGAGCGTCACTGAAATCGCCTACCCGGCAGCGTGATAGCCGGGCTGTGTGGTGGCGTTCGTGCTCCTCCAGCTCCGTTCCGCCGTCGAACAACTTCCGTGCACAATGCCCGCTCGCGGTTGGTGGAGCGTGCACCGATGAGGGTCGCTGACAGGAGCAGCCCGGGCGAACCGGAACGAGGAGATGCGGTGCGATAACCGGGCACGATCGTCGGCCACTCTCTCGGGTGGATCACCAGGCCAGACAGTAGTTCGAAGCGACACGGGAGCGGCGTTGATCCCGCTGAGATGGCACGTATCCTGCATGGTACGGCACGATCGGTCACAGATACCCGTAAAGTAGCTGCCTGACCGAGGTCATTGTGCAGAATGCCGAGCAGGCTACCGTTGGCCCGCAGCGCGCGCCGGCACAGGGGTGACCGGTCCCCGATAACGGGACCACATGGTGTTCGAGTCCAGGTTGTTTCGTTCAGATTCAGTTGATATCGCAGGCCACCATGGTGGGTGTGGCTGCTGCGGGCAGCGTACTCGGCCAGTGTGAGATAGCCCAGCGCCGAATGCCGATGCCTCCGATTGTGTTCTTCCTTGAAGTCACCGATCACCACGCAGGCCTCGAGCAGGCTGGTCCAGCGGTTGCGGTTGAGACACTCGCTGCGCAGCCGCTGGTTGAACGACTCGATGAACCCCGTTGTTGCACGGTGTGCGCGGCGGAATGTAAACGATCCCGACCCGATCGGCGCAAAATTGTTGCAACGCAGCCGAAATCATCTCCGCCCACTGTCCATCCGCAGCGCTCTCGGCAGCCCGCCATTGGTGGTAAACACCTTTTCGAGCTCGGCGACGAGCTTGTCGGCGGTGATCGAACTCTCCACCAGGTGCAGCAGCGATTCCCGGGCGTGCTCGTCGATCATCGACGCGATCTTCACCGCCCGCCCGTCGGTCGTGGAGTCGAACTGAAAGTTCAACGCCCACATCACCTTCGGTGCGCTGTGACAGCGACGACGGCCGAAGTGCCGAGTGGGAGGATGGTTGGGGCCGTTGGATGCACGCGCGATACTCCCGTCTCAGTTGTTGAGGTAGGTGAGGACGGCGAGGACTCGGCGGTTGGTGTCATCGGATTGGGTGAGGCCGAGTTTGGTGAAGATATTGGCGGTGTGTTTACCGATCGCACCCTCGCTGATGAAGAGGCGGGCGGAGATCGCGGTGTTGGAGCAGCCTTCGGCCATGAGGGCGAGGACTTCTCGCTCTCGGGGCGAGAGGGTGGCCAGGGGGTGATCGCGGGTGGCGGTAGTGGCCACCAGTTTGGCGATCACCTCGGGGTCCATGGCGGTGCCGCCGGACGCGACGCGGCGGATCGCGTCGATGAACTGGTCTGCGTTGAAGACTCGATCCTTGAGTAGGTAGCCGACCGCGCCGGTGCCGTCCGCGAGAAGCTCACGGGCATAGAGCTGTTCGACATGTTGGGACAGGACCAGAATCGGGAGGCCGGGGCGTTCTCGGCGGGCCTGCAGGGCAGCCTGTAACCCCTCATCGGTGCAGGTCGGGGGAAGACGAACGTCCACGATCGCCACCTCGAACGTGATATCCCGCAGGGCTTTCTGCAATTCCGGACCCGTTGCCACGGCGGCGACCACCTCGAATCCGTGCGCCTCGAGCAGGTGGGTCATGCCGTCTCTGAGCAGGAAGAGATCCTCGGCGAGGACGATTCGCACTAGCGCTCCGCGGTCCGGTGTCTATGTGGCACTTCGAATATTACGACGGTCGGGCCGCCGGGCGGACTGGTGAGAATCACGCGACCGTCGAAACTGGCGAGGCGACGCTCGATGCCACGCAGTCCGCTGCCACGCGTCGGGTCGGCGCTCCCTGCTCCATTGTCATGGACGGTGACTCGGAGCAGGTCAGAGGCTTCGTGCAGGCCGATCAGAATCTGGTCGGCACAGGAGTAACGAACAGCATTGGTCAGCGCTTCGGCGATGGCGAAGTAGAGGGCGGATTCCACCGGGGCGTCCACCGGCGTGTCGAGGGTGGCGTCGACCTGAACCGGTATCGGGCTGTCGAGGGCGAGCGCGCGGATCGCATCGACAAGACCTCGCTCGGCCAGCACCGGTGGGTGGATACCGCGGACCAATCCCCGCAGCTCGGCCAGCGCCGCCGCGGAGGTGTCGCGAGCCTGTGCCACCAGGGCTTTCGCGGCGACGGGGTCGCGGTCGATCAGGACTTCCACCGTGCTCAGGGTCATGCCGACCGCGACCATGCGAGCCTGCGCACCGTCGTGCAGATCCCGTTCGATGCGACGCAGTTCCGCGGTGAGTGTGTCCGTTGCGGCCGTACGAGTTTCGGTGAGCTGCTCGACCCGGACCGCCAGCTGTTCCCGCTCCGACCGTAGGCGGGCGTGAGCTGTGGGCACCAGGAGCAGTCCCAACCAACGGCCGTGCAGCTGCAGCAGCGGCGGAGCCAGCACGAAACCGGCTGCAATCAGGATCGGGCCGACAATAATTGCCGCCCACACCGACCCGAAGAGCTCTCCGTACCAGGGCGACAGCGTCGTGCCCAGAGGAGCCTGCAGCACCGGCAGTGTCAGACCCCACAGGCCGTAACCGATCGATGCCACTGGCAAAAGCATCGGCAGCCCGGCCAGCGGCTGGCAAGCCAGCCATAGCAGATCCCGCCAGGTCGCGGGATCGAACCACATGTTGCGCGCACGCGCGACGAGCCCAGCCCATCCAGTTGCGGGCGGAACCGCCCCGTCGCCTGCGATCCTCGGTCGCCGCGGATCGCAGGCGTAAGGCCGCGGTAGGTCGCGACCGAACCAGCTGAATCCCCACTGCCGGAACATATTGGGCAGCCATCGCCCCCATGCCACCACCCACATGGCGACCACCGGTCCGGTGAGCACCACCGCCAGCAGACAGACCAGCAACAGCAGCGGCGCCAGCAGCGACAGCGCACCGAGGACCAGACAGCGGATGCTGGACAACAGCCCGACTCCGAACCAGCGACGCCACACGACTGCCCGCGTGATCGCCGCCGGCGAGGCCGGTCCAAGCAGCAGCCGAGTCCATTTTCCATGCAGCATGAGCATTCTCGGTGCGAGAAGCACACCCGCGACCACGCACAGCAAGCCCGCCACCAACGCGACGATCGGTGTACCCGCCACGACCGCCGGCTGCAGCACGAGCATGGCAACCCCTGATCCGATCAGCGCGGACGGAGCGATCGCCAGCGCACCGCCAACGATCGGATCCGTCAGCGTCCACACGAGGTCCCGCCAGGTCGCCGGATCCGTCCAAATCCAACGGGAACGCAGCGCGAACGCGGCTGTTCGCGCCGTCGGGTATACCGTGCCGTCGGAGGCGTGGAAACGGGCGTCCGCACCGCGCACCGCCGTTCGCGGTGCCGCGCGGTAAGGATCGGCGACGGGCACCCGCGACCAGGTGCCCGACAACCGTCGCGCCAGACTGGTCACCACGCGAGTGCGCTCGACAACGGGCGGAAAGAAAAAGATCAAACCGATGCAAGCCAGGGCGATCGCCAGGAGCTGGGTCGCGGCGGCGAGTACTTCGAGGGGACCGAGCGCGAACCGAGCCAGACCGCAGCAGAGGGCCCGAATACCCGCACGCGCCTGTCGCATTCCGACCTCCTCGTTTGTGCCAGCCGAGTTCGTCGGCCGCTGTCGACGACGCTTTCGTCTGGCCTGATCGGGGCGCACCGCCCGCGGTCTCCTCGAGTGTGACCCACATCAGTGCCCGGCGCAGGGGCCATCGGTCCCGGAGCAAGGTGGGGCTATCCCTACCCTGATGGAGTGCCAGCCGGATATCCGGCATGCGATGCCGTCCGTAGCTTCGGTCAGGAAACGAATTCCGCTGAGTGTGTAGGACATCCGATGAATTCATCCGTACCGACTGTGCCGGACCGTGACGTCACATCACCCGATCCTCGGCGCACCGCAATCATCAATATCGGAATCAATGTCGCTGCGCCCATTGCCCTGTACTACGGGCTGCGCGCGGCGGGGGTTGATCAATGGCTCGCGGTCACCCTCGGTGTGATCCCACCGACCGTCCATGCCTCATGGACGGTCGCTACTCAGCGTCGTGTCGATACGCTGGCGCTGTTCACGATGAGCATCATTGGGCTCAGCGTCGCAGCCTCGTTCATTACCGGCAGCCCCAGATTCGTTCTCGCCAAGGACGGCTGGCTCACCGCGATCGTCGGCCTGTGGATGTGCGCGACGCTGCTGCGGACCCCGTTCTATTTCCAGATGGTGCGCACACTGACCACAGGGGCGATGCGCGAACGCGTCGAAATCTGCTGGGAGCGTTCGAGAACCTTCCGGCGGGCTATGGCGTGGGCCTCCACGATCTGGGGTGTCGGTCTGATCCTGGACGCGGTAGTGCGGGTCGTGCTCGCCTACACCCTGCCCGTCGACCAGGTACCGCTTGTCAGCGGTCTGCAGTACATCGTGGTCTTCGTCGCCTTGGAGGTGGGTAGCCTTCGGGTCGTGCGCAACTCGCGCACACGCGCCAAGGTCGCCGCCGAGGCCGGCTTGCCGTCGGATTGATGACGACCGAGAAGCTCGTGACGCTCTCGGCAAGCGAGTGATGCCGTATTGGCCGAATCTGTTGAGCCTATGCACCTGTCGCCGCTCGCACAGCCTGACGCCACCGTTGACGGCCAACTTGGCTATCGCGCGAACAATGGTCTGCACCTGCCCTCCACTCTGCTGGAGCTGGCGCGCCTGCACTTCCTGCAGGGCCGGTGGGACGATGCCATGACCGATCTGCGGTCCTGCCGAGACGCACCGGACGTGTTCGGCCATCTTGCCCGCAGTGGAATATTTCGTCGCCCTGATCGCCGTTCACCGCGGCACCTTGACAATTACTGCGTTGCTGCCTGCTCCGAACCGTCGTGTAGGCGGTGGCAGCCATCGCCATGTGCACTCCTGGGTCGACGCCCTGGCCACGACGCGCACGGCCGACCGGACCTGGCGCTGGAGACGATGGTCGACGCCTGCGCTGAAGCCGCAGAGGGGCCGAACGCGGCCACGATCCATCACCTGTACCCCGATATGGCACGGCTGGTAGCGATCACCGGGCGCAGTGATATCGCCGATAAGGTCGCCCCGGCGGCGGAGGAGCTGGAATCGCGCTACTCGACACACAGCCGCCACGGCACTGCGGCACTGTGCCGCGGGATGGCAGAGAACCGGCCCGCCCTGCTGCGCGAGGCCGCGCGATCGTTCCGAGAAGCGGGTCGACCGTGGTACGAGGGGCAGGCACACGAAAACTTGGCCGCGCTGCTTGCGATGTCCGGCCACCTCGACGAAGCGAGGGCCGCCCTCGGCAACGCCATCGAGAGGTATACCGGGTTGGGTGCGGAGTGGGATACGCACGAGTCGAAGCGCGCCTACGGGAGTACGGGATTCGCCGAGGACGGCGAGGACCTCGCAATCGCCCCAAGTCCGGCTTGGCGGCGCTCACACCGGCCGAACGCAAAGTCGCCGACCTGGTAGCACAGGGATGCTCCAACTCCGATATCGCGACCACCATGTTCCTGTCACCACGCACTGTGCAGTCGCATGTGTCCAGCATTCTTGCAAAATTAGACCTTCGGTCACGAGTTCAGGTGGCGGTGGCCATGACTCGTCAAAATTCATGAGACGCGTAAAATCCTCCTCCGCAACATGTTTCGGCTCGTCTCGCTGCGTCCACGCGTGCCCACCAGTTCGCGGGTACCACTGGTGGCCTCTGTTGACGCTCTTCGAAATCTCGATCTGGCACAAAACAGGCGCAGTCTGGTTCTGCTACCAGGCGCTCCATAGCGGTGTGCCGTAGATATTGACTTTGTCGATGTCGCGCTCGGGGGAGGAGCCCAGGCCGATCACAGAGTATTGCCATGTCCCTCCAGAGGATTCCGCGGCTCTGGTGAGGGCGTCGACGGCGGCCGTTGTGCCATGGTGGCGGATGCTGAGATCGTGCACGATCGCGGCTATGTCGATGCCTTGTCTCGGACTCAGGTGGAGCGAGAACGCGGGCTCGCCCCTACGTTCCGCGTCATGTGCGAGGCAGACGTGGAAGTCGACGCGGCGGAGGGTGGGGGCGTCGATGCCGCATCGGTCGAGTTCGGACAGGACGGTCCAAGCCGGGTCGCCGAAGTGGCGGACCAGTTTCATGGGGACGGCGACGTCGCGGCGGACTCTCAGGTAGATCTTGTGGCTCAACGCGTCGTTGGCGTCCACTTCTATTGCGGCGAAGACGGGCTCGAAAGACGTCTCATCGTCGGGAAGCGACGCCAGTGCGGCGAAGCCGGGGAAAGCGGCACGCAATCGCTGGAGGGTTCCGGACACGAGCGTCGTGTTGCCGTACACCTTGAGACGCGTCGGATAGTGCGGTGCGGCGGCGTGGTGGACGATGCCCGTCCAGGTGGCGAAGCGATGGTGTGCAGCGACTTTCGCCGGATCGGGGTACAGCGTCGAGATGAACGACCGCAGTAGTTTCGTGGTCTTTCCATCGTTGTTCGGCAACCAGGCGGCGAGGTCCCCGATCGCGGCGCATTGAGCGGCGAGGCGAATGCCGAATTCGCGGTGCTGCGAACCGGTTTCGGTGACGTAGCGGATGGCCGGGGTGAGCTGCCCGCGGCCGCCGGTGACGCTCACCTCGAAAGGAATGCCGGAGTTGGTCAGCGCGCTGGCCCGGGATCCGCTGGGCCCGTGCGCTTTCAGATATCCGCCGGAGGCGCGTTCCAGCACAGCACGCAGGGGAACCGGGTCGCTGCCGAGCGCCAGTAGCTTGGCGACATCGATCAGGAATTCACCTGCGGCCGCCGCCATCGTCATCGTCAGGCTTGCTCGGAGGGAGCCGTGCTGGTCACCGCGGGTATCCCCGAGCCTGGCGTCGACGGTGGAGTCACCGCCGGCGGATTCGGCGGCGGCGTGGGCGGTGCCGATTGCGCCTGCTGGGTATTGGTGGTCAGATCGGTTCCGGTGGGATGGAAGTAGCGGAAATCACCATAGGCGCCAGTGCCGCCGTTCGCCGGATTGTTCGGGTCGAACGGCGCGAGGTGGCCGTTGACAATGATCTGCAAACCGCTGTCGGTCACCACCACGATCGCGCTGCGATTCGCCCACTCCACCACGTCACCGGTGTGGAGGAGGTGCGGATCGCTGACCTGGGTCCACGGGGTGTCGGGAGCGGACTGACCCGGGGTGCCCGCGTACGCGGCCCGCGCATCGCAGCCATTGGGGTTGTTCAGTTCCTTGTTCACGGCATCGGCCACCACGGACGACACCTGCTGGGATCTGCTCACGCCCGGAATCTTCATGTCCACCATGGACTTTGTACCGGTGACCGTCGGCGGTGTCGTCGGCGTGTGTTGGACCGCCACGGGTTGTCCCTCGTTCCGACGGCGCCGTGAATCGGTGTCGTTCTTGTCGGAGCGATCCCCGCTGCCGTCGCGGTTCTGATTCAGCAGACTCGAGATCGCCTGCATCTCCATCATCTGCGCCATCGGATTCACGGACTGCGAGTTCGTCGCGCCCGCCGTCGCCGGTGCGTTGTTCGAGCTGCTCTCGGTGCGAGCGATTGGCGAGTCGATCGTGGCCGCAGGATCTTGGCCGGTGCCGTCGCCGGTGTTGTCGTTCGAGGTGTTGCCCGTGGTGTCTGCCGCGCCATCGTCGGCTGCAGTTGTGTCCGTAGTCGTTGTGTTCGCGACCGGAGCGATTGCGCTGTCACCCAGCGGGCTGTCGTCCAGCGTGCTGGGGTCGAAGTCCGTGTTGTCGCCGCCTGTGCTGTCGCCGCCTGCGTTGTCGCCTGCGTTTGGGTCGATTTGATCGGCTTGTTTTGGAACTTCGTGGTCGCTTTCTTGTACTTCTTGTCCCAGTCGGTGACCGCGTTCTCGATGGACGTGATGTAGTAGCGCTGTTCCGCTTCGGCTGTCAGGAAGAATTTGCCGTATCCAGAACTATTGGCGTCGGTATTCATTTCATAAACGGGGACGTCCGGGCCGGAATTTGGCCGTCCCTCCTGCGTTGCGAACTCGCTTCTGGTCCGAGCGATCGTTCAGGTCGGGTGAAGGTGGTGGCCCTGCTGGGCTGATCGGGAGCGGCCCGCCTTGGATGCCGTTCACGGGGAGACGTTACAAATGCAGATGCAGGCACCTTTGTGACCATGGCCCGGCGACGGCATCCATCGTCCAGTCCTTCCGCCATCCGAATGGCATCACATGGACCTCAACGTCCGGATCCAACGTGTGGACTCTCACCCGCAAACTCTGCAGTAGCGCGGCGGATACCTCCGGATCGGCCGGGTCGGCGGACAAGCCCGCGAAGCCATTGATAACAACGCTTTTCACGCCCGTTTGCCGAATTGTCCTGCGGATCGCCTTTACCGCCGGCCTGAGTCGTGCGGCTGAATCCCCCAACTCCACGCCCACCAACAGGAATAAGCAGTTGTCGTAGTCCTGCACCGCATCAATCTCTGCAGAGCTTAGGTCGATTGCATGTGGCGTGGGCGAAACAGTCCGGTAGCTGAACGTCCGACACTGCAGCGAGAAGATTACCAACCGTCATCTCCGATACGGGGCGGGCCAACCGAATCTCGGCCTGCGCGACCGCGCGGTATGGCTCTACTGAATGTCCACCCTGACGATGGCCAACGCTCCCGCAACGAGCGGGCATCGAGCAGTCGATCCGTACTCTAGCGGTCACAGGAGGCAGTCTCACTGATCGCCTAATCCAAGACATCCGCCAACACATCCAATCGCAACGATCTTGTCAGTCGATCTGTGGCAAATTATCTCGGGGATCTCAGGTTGGCACGGACGCCATGGCCAGGCAGTTTGTGGCCACCCACTTGGTCGAGTCGATCACGACCGGCCATTGCGTGAGGCCCCTAAGGCCCATAGTGCACGTCCATCTCGCGACAGCACGCAACTGGGCCGGTGCCCGTAGCTATTGGTGGAAGTTGCTCAGACTCTGACCGCCAGACCTCAACTCCGTTGGCTCCCAGGCAGACGACAAACCTCCAGGGCCGGTACCGATCCCGATCACGCCGAAGCAATCGCCCGCAACCTACCCCGAACGCGGCAAGCGCGCGAACAAATCGCTGTACGGCCGCCGCGGCCTCCAACCTGGTCATTCCACTCCTCCACCGAGATAGACACGCCAAGCGTGTGGAACCCGGGCGCACGATCGGCGTTGGACCCCTGCGGATTCGCGGGGAGTGATGTAGGTCGGGCCGACGGACCCGCCCTACACCTGCTCCAGGGGTATCAGCCGATAGCAGTTGCGCAGATCATCACCCGGCGGCGCCGGTGACCAACGCCGCGTTACGCCGATCGGGAATCGTCACCCTGATGTCGGCGTCTGCGGTGCTGCATAGCTCCGGCGATCGGGGACGTATCAGCCGCAGTGTCCTCCGTCGATAAACCAGTTCCCTCCCGTAAGCGGGGGAGGAAGCAGCTGGCCTTCCCATTGGACGCAGGTATGGGGCGCATACACATAGACCGGCCCTGCGTAGGTCGTGTAGTTTCCGCGGTCCTCCTTCAATTGGCTGGTCCCCACACCCGCCACCATCGGAATCGCTTGCCCGGGCTGATCCCTCACTGTCACAACACAATTCCAGCCATCCTTGTATGTGAGGAATGTGGTTCCGCCGGTGAGGTCGCGGTGGTCGATGACCGTATAGCCTGACCCGCAGACTCCGTTGTACGAGGCGGCCGAGGCAGTGCCACCACCGACAATGACGCCACCACCGATCAGTGTTGCGACGCTTGCCATAGACACTGCAATGGCTCTCGTTGTTCTCATCCCAAACCTCATCATTTCTCTTGAATAAGAACGGTTCTCGTGCGCTGGGAGTTTAAGCATCGGCCGGCTTGGAAAGATCCGCATTAGTACGGAGTCGATAAGCAGTGGGATAGCAGGCGCGGTGGAGGCACGGGCGGCCGCGGCGGGATGGAATATGCAGCAGAGGCATGTCGGCCGGGAGCGCCGAACGCCACGTTCGATCGGGTCTGTCCAGATAACGGTGTAGCTCGGGTTGATTGAGTTAATTCCGTCCGGCGGTGAGTCGGCCTTCGAAGGTGATGTCGAAGGCGTTCAGCGCGGCTTTCCATCGGGTGATCCACCGTTTCTGGCCGTCTCCGGTGGGGTCTAGGGCCATGACCGCCAGGTAGACGCATTTCAGGGCCGCTTGTTCGTTGGGAAAGTGGCCGCGGGCGCGCACCGCGCGGCGAATACGGGCGTTGACAGATTCGATGGCGTTGGTCGAACACACCACCCGCCGGATCTCGGTGTCGAACGCCAGGAACGGAGTGAACTCGGCCCACGAGTTCTCCCAAAGCCGCACGATAGCAGGATATTTCACGCCCCATGCCTCGGCGAACTCGTAGAATCGTTCCAGCGCTGCGGCTTCTGTCGGGGCGGTGTAGACCGGCTTCAACGCTTTGGCGATCGCGGCCCAGTCCTGGCGTCCGACATAGGAGAACGACGCGCGCAACAGGTACACGATGCAGGTTTGCACCACCGCCGCCGGCCAGGTCTGCCCGATCGCTTCGGGCAGACCTTTGAGACCGTCGCAGACAAGCATGCACACGTCCTCGACGCCACGGTTGCGCAGCTCGGTGAGGATCTGCAACCAGAATTTCGCGCCCTCACCGCCGTCACCGGCCCACAACCCGAGGATCTCGCGACCACCCTCGACCATGACCGCCAACGCGACGTAGATGGGCCGATTGGCGACCTTGCCGTCACGGATCTTGACGTGGATGGCATCGAGGAAGATCACCGGATAAACGCTGTCCAGGGGCCGGTTCT
Source organism: Nocardia sp. NPDC004604 (assembly GCF_040609795.1). NCBI lineage: Bacteria > Bacillati > Actinomycetota > Actinomycetes > Mycobacteriales > Nocardiaceae > Nocardia > Nocardia sp. NPDC004604. Next base: position 39,924 of record NZ_JBEXLC010000017.1, on the reverse strand, counting down.
GCCACTCGGCCATCCCGTCCATCACCTTGTCGGTGATCACCGAGATGGTCTGTTTGGAGACCTCGGCGCCGTAGACCTCGCGCAGATGCGCCGAAATCTCGCCATGGGTCAGGCCCTTGGCCGACAGCGACAGCACCATGTTCTCCACACCGTTCAGTCGGCGCTGGCGTTTGCGCACGATCTGCGGTTCGAAGCTGGCGTCCCGGTCGCGCGGGACGTCGATCTCGACCGGACCGACATCGGTCACGATCGTTTTCGAGCGGGTTCCGTTGCGGGGGTTAGGTGTTCCACGACCGGCCGGGTCACCGTGGTCGTAACCGAGGTGATCGGTGATCTCGCCGTCAACGGCCGACTCGACGACCAGCTTGGTCAACTGCCCCAGCAGCCCGCCCTCGCCGGTCAACTGCAGCCCACTCGCGCGGGCCTGGGCCACGAGCTGGCCCACCAACTCGGCATCCACCGCCGTCGTCTTCGGTTTCCTGGGTCTGGCCACCGCGTCAGTATCGGCCAACTCGGCCGCCATCACATCAGAAGTCATGTGCCACTCCTTGTTTCGGAGTTACACCGTTGTTTGTACAGTCCCCGTCGATCCCCGCGCGAGAAAACCTTCGTGGGGTGAAGCCTGTCGGCCTCAGAACAAGCCCGGAACTAGGGATTTGGCTGATGTTTCGTACCCCAGGTCTCTGCGATCGTCGTCGTGGGCAACAGGCGATGAGAGAGCGAGGTCGGATGAGTACGTTCGTGCTGGTGCATGGTGGGTGTCACGGAGCATGGTGCTGGCACAAGACGGTCCCTTTGCTGGAAGCCGCCGGACACCGAGTCGTCGCACCGGATCTGCCGGGTCATGGGGTGGATCGGACGCCGATCAAGGGACTGACTCAACATGACTATGCGGCCGCGGTCGAGTCGATCCTCCGCTCACTCGATGAGCCGGTCGTGCTTGTCGGCCACTCCCTGGCAGGGATGACGGTGGCGTTGGTCGCCGAGCGCTGCCCTGACCGAGTCGATACGGTGGTCTATGTGGCGGCCACGGTGCTCGGCGGCGGCCGCTCCATGATGACCGATCCGCTTCAGTCCCGGCTCTTCGCCGATCTGAGCCCGCTGTTTCATACCGACGAACCCAATCAGGCGATCATTGTTCCGCCCCAGGTAGCGACACGACTGTTCTACCACGACTGCAGCTCAGCCGATATTGCTCTCGGGCTGTCGTTGCTCACCCCGGAACCGTTGGGGGCGTTCGCAACTGCGATCGAGCTAACGGCCGAGCGCTACGGTCGCGTGCGGCGTGTCGGAATAATGACGCGCGACGATCAGCTCAATCCGCTGCCGGTCCAGGCTGATATGTATGCCGAGGACGACATGTCCGACGTGCTCACCCTGCCTACCGGACATTCCCCGATGCTTGCCGCCCCCGAACTTTTCGCCGATCGCCTCCTCGAAATCGCAGTCAGCTAGCTCCTGTCTCTGCGGCAGTCCACAGCGATCCTCGAGCAGGTGCGCCGACGAGGTCGATCGAGAGGCCGAGCTTGGGGAGCTTGCGTAGCAACGCAAAGCAATTGCGGGCCGGCACGCTGATGCGTGCCGGCGCTCGACGTTCTACAGGGGGCCGATGTGGCAGATCGAACTGGCGGTGGCGAGGGCGCAGAGCAATGCGTAGAGCGGGTTGATGACCGCCGCGGAACCGGATTGAAGTCCGGCGGAGCCGGTCTGGATGAGCGAGGATCCGGTACCGGGTGTCGGCGTGTCGGCAATCGCGGGAGTCGCAGCGATTCCGCTGAGGGCGGCGGTAAGTGTCACTGTGGCAAGGGTTTTGGCGAGCAAGCGGCTCATGGTGCAGTCCTTTTCATGCTATCGATCAGAGTTTGCCGCTGCCACTGCCAAGGTTTGCCAGCCTGTGCAAACAAGGCAGGGCGTCGGGTGGATCCGCCGTAGATGCCGCAGAGGGCGAGGTACATGCTCGCGAACACGTAATAATCCGGCTGGGCGGATATGTCGCTCCAGGCTGGCGGACATGATTTCTCCGGATCGGCGGACCTCTGGATCTGCGGGACACCTGTGAACAACTGCGAACCGGGATCTTGTCGGGCGCCTTCGCTGGCGGTGCGTGTTCGCTCGTCAACTGCGTCGACGAGATCCCGGTGGCCAGGTCCAGCAGCAAGATCAGGGAGCTACCGAAACCCGATGCGGCCGAGGCCTGCAGGGCTTCGCCGTGCAGGGAGTCCCCGGTATCTGCCATCCACATCGCGGCGTTGTGCAGGGCAGTCTCGAGCTGGCCTGGGACAGGCACTGACATATGGACAAAGTTCTGCACAATGCGTGCAGTTTCCACCCTGCCCATCGTCCCCCTCGCTCGAAGATCATCCGGCGACCAGCATCGTTGACCGTGCGCACTCAGATATCCGCCAAAGCACCGAAGAAGGCGCTCCGGAAGGGCATCACTTCACCCGAACCCGCCGAGAGCATCGCACGCGGCGAGCTTCTACCATTCGTCCGCGCTTGGTCCAGCGACGACCGGAACGCCCGCAGTAGCTTCGATCGCATCCTCCGCGTCAATCCAGAACAACCGTTCCAGAACGACACCCAGTCACCGGGTCCGCCCTCGTCCAGGTACCAGTCGTTGGCCGAGCCGAGCACGGCAGCCGCGGTCTTGTCCTGGGTACTTCCTCAACGTCGCTCATCACGGTTCTCCTGCGGGCTCGGGTCTCGATTCGAGCCTGCCGCGATTGCCGCTGGCAAACTTCGGACTACCTACGCAGATTTTCGTCCTCTGCACGATCCAGACGCTGTTCACCCGCCGATGGAGCGGGTTCTTCCGTGTTATTGCCGATCTCTTATCGCGGACGACGGGACCGTGCTGGGTTCCGGATGGTCTTGGCGGAGGTGGGGTGGTGAGTGCGTTGAAGGTTGCGCAGGACGTGCGGCACTTCGTCCATGAGGCGTGGATGCCGATACAGCTGCAGTACGCGCTGCGGCAGGCGATGAAGCTGCCCGCGCCGGGCGGCGACCCCCAGCTTGGCAGGATCGTGTCGCGCAGCACCGGTGCTGCTCCACGTCGAGCATGGCCGCACCACCTGCCCACCACGGCACGCCGCTATCTGGAATGGCTCAATGACCCCGAATACGGAAGGCCGGAAATTAGGTGTAGTGACGGATGTTGTTTCCGATCCGATGTAGCACGGTGGACAAATGGTGCTCGCTCCGGAAAACGACAGCGGTAATGGGGGGATGGTCGGCATACGGGTTCGAGGTGGCCCCCGCAGAGCTGTCCGTGGTGGCCGGTCGGATGGGCAGGACCTTCGACGACTTCAATTACGCCGTGTTGCCTTGTTTTCGTGGCGAGGATGCAGGATGCGGAACGTTGATAAAGGTCTTGCCGTGTGCCGCTATCCATCGGTACAGTACCCAGCGTTATCGCCGCAATTCGGCGGCCCTACCCAACCCAGGGCTCAATGCCCATTACCGGGCAAAGAAGCATTGCGACAACCCATTTGATACTCCACGGTACAGCGTGGATGGCTCGCGCTGTCACTGGACTTCATCTCTTGGGCTGCTTTATGTCTGCACAGCGATAGGGGCAAAACCATAGAAACGATAGAATCGAGAAGGTATCGATACGGGCTGGTGCCGGTCGCTGTAGAAGCTGAGGTACTCGATTCGGACTTCTTTCAGGATATGATGGAGCAGCCCGCAGTGGATGTAGCGGCTCCGCTGCTGTCGGAAGAATCCCGGTTGATCACCGAACTCGCCAATGCGATCGGTTTCCGCGGCACGGTCGCCGGCATCGGGGATGCCACTCAGACATACCGGAAGTTGGCCATGCGTTTGGGAGGTGATTACGTTTGTATCGACCCGCGACTGCGGCCGGTACGCGTGGCATCCGCGCAGGCTGAACTATCCAATGCCGCTTTGTTGCTGTCGAGGAAATTCGGCCAGCTCGATCGGTCGAACCTTCCAGCCGGTGCAATATTGTGGATCTTCCCTTTCAATCTCTATTCCTATCTGCCCACGGCGCCGGATGATTTGAAATCGGTCTGCCGAGTCGGAGACGTCGTGGTGATATCAGCTTGGAGCGATACGCCGCACGCAATCGCTCTGCGGAAACGCTATGATAGCGTGCTCGCTGAAATGCGAGGCTCGCTGGCGCCGACTGCCGCACGCAGAATCGTCGCCGCGCCACTGCCCAGATTCGCTCATTATGGCGTGGTGCGGGGGAATTTCGTGAATCTATACATATATCTCGTCCGAGACAGGGCTGAAATAGCTTGATCGACAATACGAATCGAGAGCCTGTGTACAGGCTGCTGCATGATGTCCTCCGAGGTAAGGCCGATTCCATCCCGAACGTTGTGGCGATACGGCATGAATCCGGCATTGGATTGACCTACGCTCAACTGGACGCGCTGTCTGTGCGCTGGGCCAACTATCTGACCGAGCTCGTGGGCGACGGCCGCCGAAAGCGTCCGTACATCGCGGTCCTGGCCCCGGTCGGGCCAGACTCGGTGGCGGCGATTCTCGGGCTGCTGCGGGCCGGATTCGCCTATGTTCCGCTGGATGACCGGTCGCCGTCGAGCCGGTTGCGCAGCGTCCTGGAACAGGCTTCGATCGAGGTACTGATCGCGCATCCAGCCATGCTGCGGGATCGTCCCGAATTGCTCGGGTATCCGGCATTGCGGGAAGTGGTTCTGTGTGCGCAGGGTGAGGTATCAGGTGCCACCGCGCAGGAGAAGGTGCTCGCCGCCTCGACCGAACCGCCCGGCAATCGCAATATCCTCAGCGAGGATCCGGTATACGTGCTCTACACGTCGGGGTCCACGGGTGTCCCAAAAGGAATCATGCACACCCACAGGTCCGCCTGCGCATTCGTCGAATGGATGCAGCGCGAGTTCCAGCTGACTTCGTCGGATGTCGTGATGTCGCGCGCGCCATGGCATTTCGACCTATCGGTCTTCGACGTATTCAACACCCTCGCCGCGGGCGGGACTCTCGTCACCTACGACTGGACGCGACCGCGCCACGGCGACGAACGTCACCGCGCCTACGTAGACCTGCTCACCGAACAGCAGGCGACGGTGCTCTACACGACACCGTCGACATTCATCGCTCTACTGCAGCGCGGCGGTCTCGGTAGACGCCCGACACACCTGCGTCAGTTGATGTATGCCGGCGAGCCCTTCCCGATCGCGGCGCTGCAAGAATTGCGGCGAGGCTGCCCACAGGCGCGTATCGCCAACATCTACGGGCCGACCGAAACGAACATCATCACCTGCTACAGGGTGGATGAACAGGATGTCGCGGCGTACGACGCAATTCCGCTGGGGCGAGAGGTGGACGATGTCGAGATCGTCCTGGTCGACGACGCGGGGGAACTGTGCGCCCCAGGAGAAATCGGCGAGCTCTGGTGCCGCGGCACCCCAGTGACCGTCGGCTATTTGGGCATGCCGGAGCAAACCGCGAAACATCTCGTTCGCAGCCCTTTCCACACCGCACCGGCGTGGTTCTGGCGGACCGGCGATCTGGCAGTTCGCGACGCGGACGGAATTCTGCATTATCGCGGACGACGTGATCACATGGTCAAGGTCAATGGTTTCCGAGTCGAATTGGGCGAGGTAGAAGCGACCGCCGCGTCATGCACCGGGGTGGAGATGTTCACCGTCGTCGCCGTCGCGTCCGACGATTCGCAACCATCCGTCCAATTGCACGCATTCTACACTTCACCGTGGAATCCGGTCCCAGCCGCGGCGCTCCGAGAACACCTCGCGGATAAATTGCCGCAGCATATGGTGCCACTCACCCTGCGCCGGCTGGACGTTATGCCGATGACCTCCTCAGGAAAAGCTGACCGCACCACCCTGACCGAGATTGTGCGACATGGTTGACAAGCGGGATATCCACACGGCCATCCGGCTCAACAATCGTGTCTGGTGGTGTCTGTACTACGACGAGTTATACGAAGCCGATCACTTCCAGTGCACCTTTATGCGCAACGCCGATGACGGCTTCTACAACTGTGCACAGGCGGTCACCCGCGTCGACGATGAGATCCTGGATTTCGTCGCGAAGTTTTACGAGCCGGATTTCGCGCCCGCGGTGTACGTCGACCCGGCGTCGCCGGAATCTCTCGTTTCCATGCTCCATGCCCGCGGATATGTTCCGGTGCCCGACGAGCGCGAGTTCTGGTATCGCTACGATTTGCGCGACGGCCTCGGGCACGAAACGGTGCTGAAAGTCGACTCGAAGCGCGTCGAGGTCCTTCGAGTCGACTCGGAACGCCCCGAACTGGACGATTTCGTGCAGGTCGACCAGGAGGCCAACACGCTACCGGACTCGATCGCGACCGATATTCATCGCAACCTGCGACGGCGGCGCTTGGGCGACGTCGAATGGGTGCTGCTGCTGGCGCTTCTGGACGGGAAGCCGGCCGCGACCGCGGCGGTCGGGCTCTGCCAGAACATGGCCTTCCTCGCCGAAAGCGGGACCGTATCCGGCGCTCGGCGCCTGGGCCTGAACTCGCTGTTGAACCGGACACGATTGCAAGTTGCTCGCGATGCCGGTGCGACAGTTGCGTTTGCGACCACAAGCTCGAACACCGCGGCCCGGCAGACGAAGGTCGGGTTGGGATTCGACCTCGCCTGGACGCGCACCTATTTCCGATATTCCGGACAACGTCCGGCTCGGTGAATATCGAATCTGATTGGTGGATTACATGAGTGAGATAATCGATCGCATCATCGAAGAGAACAGCCGCGAGAATCGGCGAACGCTGATCGGTGGGATGTTCTCCAGAGTGCGGCAATACGATGTCACCGCCCTAGAGGTACGCGGACGCCAAATTCGCGTCACCCCCGACCATTGGGTGACTGATTTCGCCTCTTGCAACTATCTCGGCCTGGACCTGGATCCGGAGATGACAGCGACCGTGGCGGAGTCGATCGATCGGTGGGGAGTGCATCCGAGCTGGTGCCGTCTCGTCGCCAGCCCCGAGCTGTATGTCGAACTGGAGGAGCGGCTCGCGAAACTGGTGGGCACGGAAGCCGCGCTGATTCTGCCAACGGTGACACTCATTTCGATCGGCGTCATTCCCGCGCTCGTCGGCAAGACCGGCGTGCTGCTGTTGGACAAGTCCGGGCACGAGACTATGTACGAGGCGGCGAAGATAGCCAGGGACAACGGCGCGACACTGGCCAGCTTCGTGCAGGGCGATCTCGACCGACTCGCGACCCTGCTCGATCAGCACCGAGCCAACCCTCGCAAGGTGATCCTGGTCGACGGCGTGTACAGCATGACCGGCGATCATGCGGATCTGCACGAGCTGCTGCGGCTGGCCGCAGAGTATCACGCGGTCGTGTACGTCGACGATGCGCACGGATTCGGCGTGGTAGGCGAAAACCCCAGCACGGCAACACCATTCGGACAACGCGGCAACGGCATTGTGCGCCACCTCGGTCTCGACTACGACAACGTCCTTTACGTCGGTGGGTGCTCAAAGGCGTATTCCTCACTAGCCGCGTTCGTCGCCTGCTCGAAGAAGATGCAGACGTTCATCAAAACCTTTGCCACACCCTACGATCTGTCCGGCCCATCGCCGACGGCGTCTCTTGCGACTCTGTGGTCCGGGTTGGATATCAACGACTCCCGCGGAGACGTCCTGCGCGAGCGGCTCTGGAAGCTGACCGATCGCGCCGCGCGCGACATTCGCGAACTCGGCTACCGGATCGATAACCGCACCGGATTCCCTATCCTGTCGGTCGAGATCGGTGATCCCGATATGTTGGCCACGGCGGCGAACCACTTGTTCGACGCGGGGATCCTCGTGACCACCTGCCCATATCCCATGGTCACCCGAGGACAAGACGTCTTGCGCCTGACGGTGACCGCCGCCAATACCGATGCGGAGGTCGACCACCTGATCGCCGCGTTCAGCGGATTGCGGGAGCTGCTGGGCGGTAACATCACCGCCGACGCCTTGCCTGCATGACACAGGTCGAACGCGCGTCCCAGGGCGAGAATCGAGTTCCCTCGTACGCGATGCTACTGCGACACAAGGGTTTTCTCGCTCTGAGCGCGACGACGGTGTGCAGTCGGCTCGGTGAATTCAGCACACAGACAGCGTTGTTGCTGTTCGTGCTGGAGCGATTTCACGCACCCGGCCTCGCCGCATCGGTCATGGTGTGCCGCCTGGTCCCGGCCGTGGTGGTGAGCCCGCTCGTCGGCGCCCTGTTGGACCGCATGGCGCCCCGGCGGCTGATCCGGGCGGATCTGGCAACCGCCACTGCGGTGCTGGCGTTGCTGGTGCTCCTCGATGCGATCGGCCAGCTGTCGCCCTGGGTTCTGCTGACGGCCGTCGCCGCCGGTTCCTGCACGAGTCCACTCTCGGTTGCCGGCGGGCGGTCGCTCGTTGTCAAGGTCCTGCCGGAAGACCTGTGGATGCGCGCAAATGCCGTGGACAGTGCGACCTACGTCGCCGCGACCCTGACCGGACCACTCCTGAGCGGTGCCGTCGTGGCCGCGGCGGGCGGGCGTTCCGCACTGGTCGTCGCCGCAGTCGTCTACGGCCTCGGAGTAGTGATCGTTCGGGGCGTGCCCGTTCTGGAGGCACCGCCGGTGACACGGTCGCTGCTGGCGGACACCCGGCTCGGCCTCGCAACGTTGATCAGCAATCGGGCGCTGCGCAACCTCACCGTCGTCGTCGCCCTGTTCAACATCACCAATGGCGTCTATGAACTTGTCGTGCCGATCGCGGCGGTACGCGACTACGACAACGGCGCGCTCTGGGTCGGATTCTTTTTCGCGACCGCAGGAGTGGGCGGCATCGTGACCGGCCTCATCACCGGGCATCGCGACCTCGAGGGAAGAGAGTATCGGGCGATCGGCGCGAGTGTAGCGGCCACTGGTGTGGGACTCGCGCTGTTCGCACTCGCGGGTAACCCGACGATGGCATGTCTAGGCAT